>CALKYL010000407.1 GCA_938003515.1 uncultured bacterium | reverse complement strand
GTCGATCAGCACGTCGCACGTCTGCGGGAACGGGCTCGGCAGGCTGAACGGCGTCGCGCTGGGTCCGCTCGCGACGACGTAGGCGCCGAACGAGCCGAGGCCGGAGGCGCGCAGGACGGCGAGCTCGCCCGGCACCGGCGACGGGATCGGCACCAGCTGGTAGTTGGTGTCTTCGAAGTAGCTAGGGCCCCCGATCCGGGAGATCCCACCGCAATCCGGGCCTGCCGGTTGCGCCTCGGGGATCCAGGGCACGATCCGCAGATCGAGCCGGTAGCCCTGTGCACCGCACCAGAGGAAGCCGTCGCTGCGCACCCGGATCGGCAGCGGGCCGTTCGCGAAGTCCCAGGTCCAGACGCGGTGGCCCCAGTAGGTCGACGAACCGCCGGGCTGGGCCGCCGACCACAGCTCGGTCGTGCCGTCGTCGCCGAGGTCGATGCGGAACGCGTTCGGATCCGAGCAGTCGCCGCCGTGCAGATTCTCGACCAACAGGCCGACGACGAGGCCGGGTGGCCCAGCCAACGTCAGCGTCAGGTCCGCATGTACGCTGACGTGGGCAAAGCCGTATGGCACGCCCCAACCGGTCTCCACGTAGCCGTCGAGCCGCCAACCGTCGCCGTCCGGCGCGAGGTCGATGTCGTAGTGCACACGATCAAACGACCCGGATCCGTATAGAACCTCGACGCTTGCGCTGGTCAGCGGCCCCGCGCGGCGCACGTCGGCCCAGGTGGGGATCCCGGGCGCGAGCCCTTGGTGCTGCGCGTAGATGTCGTCGTTGGCGACGAGCCTCGCGGTCAGCTGGCTCTGCGCCGGAGCCGTGACGGCCGCGGCGAGCGCGATCGCGACGGTGCATACGAGGGTAGAGGTTCTTCCCATGGCCGGGAATCAGAGCGCTGGCCACCTGGCTGGCAAGTCCCACCGGGCACGTCCCACCGAGCGAGGCCTACGGTCCGTCGAGCTCGAGCCCGCGCTCTTCCTCTTCGGTGATGCCTTCGCCGAAGTGGCTGCCGAGGTAGACCCGGCGCACCTGCTCGTCGGCGACGATCGACTGCGCGTCGCCGTCAGCGATGACGCGGCCCTGGTTGATGATGTACGCGCGGGTCGTGATGCGCAGCGTCGCGATCACGTTGTGCTCGGTGATCAGGATCGCGATGCCCGAACGCGCGAGCGCCGCGAGGATCTGCTGAATCTCCTCGACGGTGATCGGGTCGACGCCGGCGAACGGCTCGTCGAGCAGCAAGAGCCGCGGCTCGGTCGCGAGCGCGCGCGCGATCTCGAGCCGGCGCTTCTCGCCGCCGGACATCGTCTCGGCGATCGACTCGGCGACGTGCATCAGCTGCAGGTCCTGCATCAGCTCGCGCGCCCGCTCCTCGCGCGCCGCGCGCTTCATGCCGCGCGCCTCGAGCACGCAGCGGATGTTGTCGATCGCCGACATCTTCTTGAAGACCGACTCCTGCTGCGCGAGGTAGCCGAGGCCCCGGCGCGCGCGGCGGTACATCGGCTGCCTGGTGACGTCCTGCCCGTTGAGGGTCACGCGCCCGGAGTCGGGCGTGACCATGCCGACGACCATGCGGAACGTCGTCGTCTTGCCGGCGCCGTTCGGACCGAGCAGGCCGACGATCTCGCCTTCGCGCACGCGGATCGACACCTGGTCGACGACGCGGCGGCCGCGGTAGGCCTTGACGAGGTCGTGCGTGCGCAGGATCTCCTCGGCCGACTCGGTCGTGACCGGGCGCGCGGCGTCGCCGTTGTGCCGCGCAGCGCTCATCGCACCAGGCCGAACCGGCCTGGCCACGCGTTGCGGAAGATCCAGGACAGCGGCCGCGACGGGTAGAACACCATCAGCGCGCGGCCCTCGATGTCCTCGCGCGGCACGAACGAGATGCCCTTCGCGTTGGTCGTGTCGGGCGCGGTCCATTCGTCCGTGCCGTCACCGGCGCCGGGCCGGCGGAACGACACGCGCTCCGGCCAGTCGCTGCCGACCTCGGCGTTGAGCCGCAGGATCTCGCCGTATTCGTCGATCATGACGATCACGTCCTCGCTCGGGATCGGGATCGGCGTCTCGTCGCGATCCGGCGGGTTGGAGAGCCGCATCGGCCGCTTGTTGCCGCGGATCGTGCGCACCGCGTCGGGGCTGTCGGGCGGCACGACGTTGTCGTTCGCGTCGACGCCGATCGTGATCGCCGTCCAGCCCCGCGAGTCGACCGACTGCAGCGTGTTGTCGCCCATCATGTAGTAGTGCCCGGCCGGCACCTCGATGACCTCGGGCGCGCCGTCGCGCGTGTAGTGCTGGTCGCGGTCGATGCGCACGTCGTCGAGCCGGACCGCGCCGGAGCCCTTGCAGACGAACTGCGGGATCACCTTCTGGTTGGCGGGGATCTCGAGGCCCTTGGTCGGGTCGAACGGCAGCACGCAGCCCTCGCTGATCGCCCAGGCGTCGGTATCTAATCGCTGCACCTCGTCGCCGCCGTGCCACGCGATCAGCCGGTCGTCGACGTGGGCGAAGGCGACCTCGGTGGGCTCGCCCGCCGGCAGCGCGAACTCGAACGGCTGCGTCTCCGCGAGCACTTCGTCGCCCTTGCCGCGCACCTGGAGCGTCGCGCGGCCGCCGGCGGCGACGAGCGCGAAGGTGCGCTCGTCGTGGCCGGGCCGCAGCACCTCGATCTCGAGCGCGAGTTCCTGCATGCCGGCCGGCGCGGTGACGGTCGCGGCGATGCGCACGTCGGGCACGATCTCCTGCGGGCGCTGGTGCTGCACGTCGTTGCGGATCGCGCGCGCGACCTCCTCGGGGTAGCCGTCCCAGACGCGGTCGATCATGCCGCCGTCCTCGGCGTCGCGGAAGAACAGCCGCGCGGTCGAGCCGCCCGGGTCGAGCGCGAAGCCGCCGTCGGTCTCCTCCGCCGCCCGGCTCGGCGACGCGCCGAAGATGCGCGGCAGCGCCTTGGTCTCCGCGCGCGCGAGTCGGCGCGCCGGGTAGACGTTCTTCCACATGCACGCCTGCAGGTCGTCGGGCTTGCGGATCGGCACGAAGGTGCGCGCGTCCCCGTCGCCCTCGGTCTGGTAGACGTTGCCGCCGGCGATGTAGAGCCGGTCGTTCGGCATGCCGACGATGCGCTTGACGTACTTCTGGTTCTTCTGCAGCGGGTACTTGAAGACCGTGATGTCCCAGCGCTGCGGCTCGCGGAAGGTCTGGATCAGCTTGTCGACGAGGATGCGGTCGTAGACGTCGGCCTCCGTGCTGCCCATCAACGTCGGCTGCATCGACGACGTCGGGATCTGGTAGGCCTCGATGCAGAACCACTTCAGCAGCACGGCGGCGAGGATCGCGACGCCGAAGGCCTCGAGGTTCTGCCGCACGGGGCCCATCGTCGCCGGCTTCTTCTGCTTGGCCATCGCTCGTCGTCCTCTCTCGCGGGTCCGTCGCTACTTGTCGTCCTCGCCGCTCTTCAGCACCGAGAGGAACGCCTTCTGCGGGATCTCGACGCTGCCGACCATGCGCATGCGCTTCTTGCCTTCCTTCTGCTTCTCGAGCAACTTGCGCTTGCGCGAGATGTCGCCGCCGTAGCACTTCGCGGTGACGTCCTTGCGCATCGCCGAGATGCTCTCGCGCGCGATGATCTTGCCGCCGATCGCCGCCTGCAAGGCGACCTCGAACTGATGCCGCGGGATCTCCTTGCGGAGCTGCTTCAGGATCTTGCGGCCGCGGGACTCCGCCTGCTCCTTGTGGCACAGGAACGACAGCGCGTCGACCTCCTCGCCGCTGACCAGGATCCTGACCTTGACGAGGTTGGACGCCTCGAAGCCGTCGACCTCGTAGTCCATCGTGCCGAAGCCGCGGGTCAGCGACTTCAGGTGGTCGTGGAAGTCGAAGATGATCTCGGCGAACGGGATGCGGAAGCCGATCATCACCCGTTCCTTGCCGTAGTAGTCGGTCTTGACGTAGACGCCGCGCCGGTCGGTGCAGATCTTCATGACCGCGCCGATGTACTCGCTCGGCACGACGATGTTGACGTGCGCGATCGGCTCGAGGTACTCCTCGATGTAGTTCGCCTCCGGCAGGTCGCTCGGCGAGTGGATGTCGACCGTCTCGCCGGCGGTCGTCACGACGCGGTAGCGCACGCTCGGCGCCGTCTGCACGATGTCCATGTCCTCCTCGCGCTCGAGGCGCTGCTGGATGACCTCCATGTGCAACAGGCCGAGGAAGCCGCAGCGGAAGCCGAAGCCCAGCGCGTCCGAGGTCTCGGGCTCGTAGGTGAACGAGCTGTCGTTGATGCGCAGCTTCTCGAGCGACTTGCGCAGGTTGTCGAAGTCGCTCGGGTTGGTCGGGTAGAAGCCGCAGTAGACCATCGGCTTCGGCTCGCGGAATCCCGGCAGCGGCTGGCTGCGCAGCTTCGGGTCGTCGTAGCTGATCGTGTCGCCGATCACGACCTCCTGCAGCTCCTTGATGTTGGCGACGACGTAGCCGACCTCGCCGGCGCGCAGCTCGTCGCACGGCGTCATCTGCGGCCGCATCTGGCCGACCTCGAGCACTTCGTGGGTCGTCGCCGTGCCGAGCATGCGGATCACGTCCTTGACCCTGAGCGTGCCCTCGAACACGCGCACGTAGACGACGACGCCGCGGTAGTCGTTGTAGATCGCGTCGAACATCAGGGCGCGCAGGCGGCCGTTCGGGTCGCCGGTCGGCGCCGGGATCTTCTCGACGATCGCCTCGAGCACCTGTTCGCAGTTGAGGCCGGTCTTGGCCGACACCGCGATCGCGTCCTCGGCCGGGATGCAGATCGCGTCCTCGATCTGCATCGCGACCTGCTCGGGGTTCGCGTGCGGCAGGTCCATCTTGTTGAGCACCGGCAGCACCGTCAGCTTCGCCTGCTCGGCCAGGTGCGCGTTGACGACCGTCTGCGCCTCGACGCCCTGCGAGGCGTCTACGAGCAGGAGCGCCCCCTCGCACGCCTGCAGCGACTTGAGCACCTCGTAGTTGAAGTCGACGTGGCCCGGCGTGTCGATCAGGTTGAGCAGGTAGGTCGTGCCGTCCTTGGCCGTGTAGTGCATCGACACGGCGCGCGCCTTGATCGTGATGCCGCGCTCGCGCTCGAGGTCCATGTTGTCGAGCAGCTGCTGCTTCATCGCGCGCTTCTCGACGGTGCCCGTCAGCTCGAGCAGCCGGTCGGCCAGCGTCGACTTGCCGTGGTCGACGTGGGCGATGATGCTGAAGTTGCGGATCTGGGCGGGTTCGGTCACGGGCGGGGGCGGCGGCGCGGCGCGCGGGGTGGTCGGACAGTGTCGGCTGGACCGGGGTGGCGGCGCCAGCGCGAATGGGGGCGGAGCATGTTAGGGCCGAAGCCGGATCCGGCAAGGCGGGTTCGCGGATGGGGGGGCTCGGGGCACCAGGTGGCGTGGTCCTCGGTGTCGCAGCGCGACAGCGTCGTCAGCCCGAGCGTTCGTCGCTGCATCGGGTGGTCGCGTCGTCCTGGGCGACGGTGCGCGAGCGGCCCGCCGTGCGCGAACGGCAGATGCCGCGCTCGTGCCCGTTCACCTTCGGTGGCCCGTTCTGCCTAGGATCGCGGGCAGTCATCGCGCCGACGGCGATCCGCGGTGACCTCCGCCTCGCACCGAGCTAGTCGCCCCCGCCGACGCCACGTCCATGTTCAGGACCGCACACACCCGGACCGTCGCTCTCGCCGTTGCTCTTGCCGCAGCAGCCCCGCTGGTGCCCGCCCAGACGACGTGGGTCGTCAATCCGGCCGGTGGGCCAGGCGTGGACTTCACGAGCCTGCAGGCCGCGGTCGCTTCGCCGTCCGTCGTCGACGGCGACACGGTCCTGGTCTCGGCGCCGCCCACGTCGCCGAGCGAGACGATCGCGACCGTGAAGGGACTGACGATCGTCGGCGTCGGCGCGCCACCGATGCCGGACGTGACGGTGAACGGGCTGCCGGCCGGCCGCGCCCTCCGGCTCGTCGGCTTCACGCGCTACGAGCCCGATCACTTCCGCGTCAACCTCCTGCTCTGCGCCGGCTCGGTGCACCTGGAGGATCTGCATTCGATCGGTCCCGGCGGGTCGAGCTGCTGTCCGGTCAGCATCTTCGGCTGCGATTCGGTCACGATGCGCGACGTGTCGAGCTACGGCGATCCGGTCGTCTCGGTCACGCAGAGCGCCGCGACGCTGGTTTCGTGCCGCCTCGGCTACCTCGGGTCGACGACGCTGGGCGGACGCGCCATCTTCGCCTCCCAGTCCGTCGTCGACATCGTCGACCCGGACTTCCATCCGGGCTTCCTGCCGTGGCCCATCGAAGCGTTCGACTCGACGCTGCGGATCAGCGGCGACGCGTCGTCGCGCATCGAAGGCGGTCCGGCGGGAACGACCAACCCGCCCGCCGCCGTGTTCACGTTCGGAGGCTCCGTCACGATCGACCCCGCCGTCACGCTGGTCCTTCCGGCCGGGTCGGCGCCCGTGCTCGGCACCGGCGCGTTCGGCTTCGCGCCGGTACCGGCCTCTTGGACGCTCTCGGCCGCGACGCCCGGGCAGGCGCTGTCGATCCGCTCGACCGCGCCCGCCGGAGCGGCCGTGTTCCAGGCCGTCGGTGTGCCGGGGCCGCTGACGTCGACGCCGCTGGGGTCGATCGGCATCGACACGGCCGCGCCCTACGGCTTCTTCCCGCCCGCGATCGCGCCAGCGAGCGGCGTCGTCACCAATCAGCTGCAGCTGCCGGCGGTGCTCGGGCCGGGCCAGGCGTTCGCTTCGCAGTCGGTGGTGTGGAACGGCAGCGCGCTGCGCGTCGGCGCGCCGGTGACGTTCACGACGCAGTGACGGCTCGCCCGGTTTCGCCTGCGAGAGGCGGGTGGCAGGCATCGTACGCGGTCGCGTCGTCGGACGGCTGGGGACGGTGGTGACCTCCATCGGCGCGGAGTCCGCGGGCCGAAACCGCCCGACCCACCCGAATCACCTCGAAGGCACGCTACCCAGGTTGCACCATGGGGCTTCGCTGCGGCGTCCGTCGGGCGCAGCACCGCACCGCGCCATCCACCTCCGAGGAGACACCGATGCCCCGTTTCGCCAATACGACTCGTCTCGTCGTCGGCACGCTCTCGTTCGCCGCCGGTCTCACCGCTCAATCGACCGCTGCGACCTGGTCGACCTATTTCGGCGGCAGCTCGCGCGACGAGATCACCGCTCTGCACCGCGACCCGAACGGCGTGATCACGGTGGTCGGGTTCTCGGACTCGACCGATCTGGCCACGACCGTCGGGTCGCTCAACCCGACGCCGCTGCAGCCCGCGGCAGGCGGCTCCTACGACGCCTTCGTCGCGCGCTTCGACCCCGCGCTGCCACCGGCAAGCCAGCTGCTGTGGTGCACCTACGTCGGCGGCAGCGGCGACGACTTCGCGTTCGACCTGACGGTCGATCCGTTGACGTCGGTCATCACGGTCGTCGGGGTGAGCGCGTCGTCCGACTTCCCCGGCGCGATGGGGCAAGCCGGCCCGACGTTGCAGGGCCAGAGCGACGGCTTCCTGATCCAGATCGACCCGACCGGGGCGGCGCTGCTGACGTCGATGCTGGTCGGTGGCAGCGGCGCCGACCATCTCTCGACGGTCGTCCCCGACGGCAGCAACTCGGTCACGGTCTGCGGCGGGACGACCTCCAGCGACCTGCCGTGGACGGCCGGCACGGTGTGGCCCGTCGCGCCCGGGGGCGGCAGCGACGCCTTCGTCGCGCGGATCGCGCCCGGCAATCCCGCCGGCACGCAGGGGATCTGGGCCACCTACCTCGGCGGAAGCGGCTCGGACGGGATCACGTACGCCGACTATGCGGCGGCGAACGGCTGGCCCTTCGTGTGGGAAGGCCGGCTCGCCAACCACGGGCTGGCGCTCGATCCGGCCGGCAACGCCGTGGTGGTGATCGAGTCCGAACTCGCCGTGCTGAACCCGGTGACCACCCCGAACGCGGTGCAATCCAGTCCTGCCGGCGGTCTGGACCTCTACCTCGCCGTGATCGATCCGACCGGCACGAGCCTGCAGTACGCGACGTTCTTCGGTGGCTCGGGAGCCGACTCGCCGACCTGCATCGAGGCGCACCCCGGCGGCGGCTTCGTGATCGGTGGCTACACGACGTCGACGGACCTGCCGGTGACCGCCGGCTGCGTCGCCAGCGGCTTCCAGACCTGTGGCGCCAACTGCTGGGGCCCCGACATCGACGGCCTGGTCTGTCACATCGATCCCGCGCTCGGCGCAGGAGGGCTGCGCTACGCGAGCTACCTGCCCGGTGACGCCGGCGAGGACGGCGTCGCCGACCTCGCGGTCGAGAGCTCGGGCATCGTCACGCTGGCGGGCTACTGCGCCGGCGCCGGCAACTACCCGATCACGCCGCGCGCCCTGCAGCCGGGCGCGGGAACGCAGTACTTCTTCGGCGCCGTCACCCGGATCGCGATGCGTGGCCAGGGCACGGACGACGTGCTCTACTCGACGCGCATCGGCGGCACGAACGGCGCCAACTTCGTCGAAGGGTGGGTCAATACGATCGCGCTCGACGAACTCGGCAACGTGATTACGGCCGGCACCTGCACCGACGCGCTGCCGATCGTGCAGGCCCACCAGGGCGTCGTCGCCGGCGGCATCTACGACGGGAGCCTCACGGCCTTCCCGTTGCTGCCGGGATGCACCGGCCGGAGCGACGTCGCGCTCGCCACGCCGGCGTGCGGCGTCCCGCTGTACTTCACGGTCGGCGGCGCACCGGAGGCCGGCGGCAGGTTCGAACTGCACGCCACGAATGCGCCGCCGCTCTCGGTGGGCGTGCTCGCGCTCGGCTTCGCGAACGCGCCGATCGCTCTGCCCGCGCCGTTGACCGGCACGCTCCTGGTCGCGCCGCTCGCCACGGTCACGCTCGTTTCCGACGGTCTCGGCACGGCCAGCTTTCCGATCCTCGTCCCGTCAACGCTCTCGACGACGTGTCCTGTCGGCTACAGCGCGCAATGGCTGTGGCTCGCCAACGCGACCTGCCCCGGCATCGGTCCGATCGCGACGTCCGAGCGGCTCGACTTCTGAACCGGGGACCGGTGGCCGGGAAGTGCACGGGCGCTGCGGGGCACGATCCGGCGCCAGCCCGGCGCCGGCGAACGCGACGTGCAGACCGAAGTGACGCAGAACCAAGCGACCGCGCGCGGCGCGGCCTCGGGCAGCAGCAGCGCCACCGCGCCAGCGCCCGACTCAACCGCCGATCGTGCTGCGCGCGGCGCCGGAGAACACGAACCCGAACGGGTTGACGGTCGGGTCGAAGACCGCCCACTGGTGGAACAGGTTCGCGCCGATCAAGGACGGCAGGTCCGGGATCGCCAGCGGCAGGGCTCCCGCACCGGTGGGGTCGAGCAGCGCGGCCGAGATCAGCTCCGCGGACGCGAACAGCTGGCAGCCGCCGGCGCCGGGCACGCTCCACGGCAAGGCGACGCCGCCGAAGGAAGCGTCCGACCACCCGGTCGCGAGCACGGCGACGCTGCTCGCGGCGCCATGCTCCAGCGTGATCTGGAACGCGCTGGCGACGACCGGCAGACCGACGTTGCCGAGCCGCGGCGTCGCGTTCGGCTGGCCGCCGCAGTCGACACGCACGGCCGGGTACTCGACCAGGCTGGACTGTGCCCACGTGCCCGTCGAAGGCGTGCGGTAGGACGCGACTCCGGCCTCGCCGCCGGTCAGCTCCGACAGCGTGGTCGTCTGCGCCGAATGGTCGACCGCCACGTAGAACGCGCCGTTCACGCTCACCGGCGACGCCAGCGTCGCGGTGTAGAACTGCGCCGTCGGCCCGACGGTGATGGTCGTCGTCGCCAGCGGCGGGGTCGCCGGTTGGCTGCCGGCCGCGGCGTAGACGGCGGCCGCGACCGTGACGTTGCCGCCGGTCGTGCTGCGCATCTGCACCTGGAACGACGACAGCGTCTCCGGCTGCGCGGCCGTCACGCGGTAGGCGTACTCCCAGCTGCGCGTCAGCCCCTGCAGCGTGCCGCCGGCCTCGTTGACGCCGGCGCAGGTCGCCGGCACGAGGCCCGTACCGGCGCAGCCGGTCCCGTAGGCGTCGAACGCGGGCGGATTGGCGAATGCCGGCTCGGCGAGCTCGGCGAGTCCGGCGAGCACCGACTGCGTGATCATGCGCGCCAACGTGAAGTCGTTGGCAGACGGCCCGACGTCGTCGTTCGAGGTGTGGATGTAGGGCGTCCAGTTCCCGAGGTCCTCGAACGGGAAGGCGGCGTCGAAGCCGTTCTCGAAGAACGCCCGGTGGTCGCTGGTGCCGGCGCTCAACGAGCCGACGTTGGTCGCCAGCGCCGGCACGTAGAGCTGCGTCCAGCCGA
>CALKYL010000406.1 GCA_938003515.1 uncultured bacterium | reverse complement strand
GGTGCCGCTGCTCGAGGAGGCCCAGGGGCGGGTCGGCGTCTACGGCCACCTGCACGGCAAGGACCTCAAGCACGGCTTGCAGGGCGAGGCAGGCGGCATCCGCTACTACCTCGCGTCGGTCGACGCGATCGACTTCCGTCCGATCCCGATCCCGCTGCCGTGAAGGTCCTCGCCGTCAGGGTCCGCGCGCTGGTCGCGCTCGCCGCCGTCGCCCACGCGGCGTGTCGCGGCGCCCCCGCGCCGCTGCCGGGCGGCGAAGGTCCCGGTCTCGTGCGCGCGGACGACGCGCCGCCACCCGGTGCGCCGACGTGGGCGCGGCCCGAGTGGCGCGTAGGGGACCGGTTCACGCTCGTCCGGGGCGAACGGCTGCGCGGCACGTTCGAGGTCGTCGCCCGCGACGAGGAGGGCTACGAGATCGACGTCGGCGACGGCCGCAGGCTGCGGCGCGACCTCGATCTCGGCAACCTCGGCGAGCGGGAGATCGCCGACGGCGAGCCGACGCGCGTGCTGAGCCCGGTCGACGTGCGCTACCACTGGCCCCTGTGGGTCGGAAAGCGCTGGGAGTGCGGGTTCGTCGATCGTGCGCGCGGGGGCCAGGCGCTGCCGATGCGGGCGAGCTACGTCGTCGAGGGGCTCGACCGCGTCACGGTGCCCGCCGGCGCGTTCGACGCGCTGCGCATCGTGCGCACGCTGCGGCTGGATCTGGACGGGGACTGGCTGACGCGCACGCAGGTCCTGTGGTACGCCCCGGTCGAGGGGCTCGAGGTGCGGCAGCTGCTCGGCGACACCATGGTCGAGCTGGAACGCGTCGAGCGCGCCGACTCGTAGTTGCCCGGAGGCCGCGGCCACGGCCCGCGGGGCCGCCGGGCGTCGCAGCCGCTCAGAATCGCGCGACGAACTGGGCGCCGCCGCCGCCGAACGCGAGTTCGTCGACCTGGGTCGCGACGATCACCGTCAGCGTCGCGTTCGGCGAGAAGTCCCAGCGCGCGTTCCACGCGATCTTGCCCTCGAAGCGGTCGCGGTCGCGGAACTCGGTGCCGTCGCGGAACACGTCGTCGACGTGCCCGGCGAACAGCTGCGGCTCGAACGACAGCTTGCCGTCGACCGGCAGCAGCACCCGCGCGATGCCGAGCCACTCGCGCCGCTGCGTGCGCAGGTCGTTGAACGGGTCGTTCGGCCGGCGGCCGTGCTCGCTGTGGTAGGTGTGCAGCACGCCGAACGACCACTGCCGCGGCCCGTCGTCGATCCACCACTCGGCGCGGGCCTGGTGGAAGGTGCGGTCGAACGACTCGCGCAGCGGCGCGGCCGGGTCGAAGGTGCGCAGCGCCTTGTCGGTGTACTCGGACTCCAGCGCGAGCACGAGCCGGTCCCGGTCGGACACGCGCAGGTGCGTCTCCACCGTGCCGATGTAGCGCTCGAGCTCGAAGCGGTCGTCGGTCGCGAGGCGGCGCTCCTCGAACGGCAGCTGCGCGCCGAGTTCGAACGCGATGCGGTGGCCGTCCGGGTCGCCGAACGCGCCGGCGACGTGCAGGCCGTAGGGCGCCTGCACGTATTCGACCACGCGGCTCTTCTCGCTCGGCGCGTCGACGAGCGTCACCATGACGCGCAGCGCGTCGTCGCCGTTGCGCAGCAGCCAGGCTCCGAACGACACGTCGATGTCGCCCTTGTCGCCGAACGGCGTGCCCTGCGCGAACAGCGCGGTCCGGTCGTCGAGGGCGTATTCGAGCCCGACGGCGTTGCGCTGGAAGCGGGCGTCGCGCGTCTCGCTCTGAAGCCAGTGGAACCGGAACGTCACGTCGTCGCCGAGCTCGACGGCGTGGTCGAGCGCGTTCTCGAGCGTGAAGTCGCGCGTCGTGACCGAGCCGAGGCGGACCTGCGCCCGGTTCTCGAAGCGACGCAGGCCGCGATCCCACCACGGCGGCGTGACGACGTAGGAGAACCGGTCGAGGAAGTATTCCGTGCCCTGCTCGAAGTCGCGACGCACGCTCTCCTCTTCCGAACCGAGCCAGACGGCGCGGTTGAGGAACTGGGCCGGTGCGAGGGCCGGCGTCAGCGCGAACGCCAGCCCGACGGGGATCCACGGAGTGCGCTGCATGGTCCTCGCGGCGCCCTTGTGGGCGACGTCGCCGGTCCACGCAAGGCCCCGGCGGTCACTTGTCGACGCGCGTCCACAGCGCGCGGTCCATCAACAGGCTGCCGACGCGCCCGTCGGTCCACTCGACCGGCAGGTGCTCGAAGCCGGTGCCGGCTCCGTCCCAGGCGTCGTCGAACCAGAACGCCCACGGGTCGGTGATCAGGAAGTCGAGCGTCATCGCGCCGATGTGGCTGATCGGATACACGGGCACGATCCACAGCGCCGCGTTCCACCACGGGCTGTTGACGTAGGTCTTGTGGTCCCAGTCGTCGACCGAGCGCCGCAGCTGGTGGGGACCGGCCAGGCATCCGCCGAGCAGCAGGCCGAGGGCGGCCGCCGCCACGGCACGAAGGCGATGTCGCATACCCGGCATCGTACGGCGCCAGCACCCGGCGGCCCAGCACCCGGCGGCCCAGCACTCGGCGGCCCAGCACTCGGCGGCCCAGTACTCGGCGGCCCAGTACTCGGCGGCCCAGTACTCGGCGGCCCAGCACTCGAAGGCCCAGCATCCGAAGGCCCAGCACCCGAACGCCCGGCACCCGAAGGCGGCCGCCCGATCAGCTGTCGACGCGGGCTGCGCGCCGGCGGCGCACCGACAGCGCGCGGCCCGACAACCCGACGGTGACCAGGAACGTGTGTTCGCGGCGGTCCCGGACGACCAGGCGCCAGAACTCCTCGTCGGTCGGACCCGAGACGATCTCGGCGCTCTCGACGAACGGCGCGACGGTCAGCGCCGCCGCGAGCACGTGGTGAGGCACGTCGGGCAGCGGCAGGGTGTGCCCGCGCTCGAGCACGGCGCCGTCCGCGTCGACCAGCACCGAGCGCACGTGCGGCACCGGTTCTTCGTAGCGCTTCTCGACGCGGTAGCCGGGGCCGCGGGTGCCGCGTCCGCGGCCGCAGAACAAGAGTTCGCCCTCCGGCGCGATCGCCTCGACCGTCGTGCGCGCGGCCAGCGGCAGGCCGCGCAGATCCGTCGGCGTCGCGACCGCGACGACCTCGTCGCCGGCGAGCGTCAGCCGCGCCGGCGGCGGTTCGTCGGCCGCAGCGCCGGGTGTCGTCGGCGCGACCCCCGGCGGGCTCGCGCAGGCGAGCAGGCACAGGGACCAGGCGGCAGCGGCGCGAGCCATGGCCTAGACTGTGCCGCGGCGGCGACACGGCGCAAGGAAGCGCCTGCGCTCTTGATCCGCGCTGCGGGCTCCCGAGACTGCTTCCCTCCGATGATCGATCAACCCTTCCGGCAGCTGGTCGCGTCGCTCGCCGACAAGACGCCGACGCCCGGCGGCGGCGCCGCGGCGGCGATGGCGGGCTGCATGGGCACGGCGCTGCTCCTGATGGTCGTGCGCTTCTCCCGCGGCAAGAAGGCCAACGCCGGCCGCGAGCAGGACCTCGCCCGCGTCGAGCAGCTGCTCGACGACCACCTGCAGCGGCTCTTGCCGATGGCCGAGCGCGACTGCCGCGCGTTCGACCTCGTGTCGGCGGCCTACGGCATGGCGAAGGACTCCGACGAGCAGAAGGCGCTCCGGCAGAAGGCGATCCAGGAGGCGATGGTCGGCGCGATGGTCGTGCCCGAGGAGACGCAGGCGATGGTGCGGGACGTGTTCGTCGCGATGGAGAAGGTCGTCGACTGCATCGGCAAGGCGATCGTCAGCGACCTCGCCTCGGGCGCGGCGCTCCTGCTCGCCGCCGCCGAAGGCGCGTTCCTCAACGTGCGCATCAACGCGGCCTACCTGACCAACCGGGAGCTCGCCGACAGCACGCTGACGCGCGCGACGGCGGTCCAGGAAGAGATCCGCAAGCACCAGACCGCGATCGCGCTGTCGGTGGACGGGATGCTCGCATGAGCAGGCGGGCACCGGTCCTGCTCTGCGTTCTCGACGGCTTCGGCGAGGCCCCGGCGGGGCCGGGCAACGCGATCTCGGTCGCCGGCCCGCGCTTCTGGCAGCAGCTGCGGCAGCGCTATCCGACGACGTCGCTGGCGGCGAGCGGCGAAGACGTCGGCCTGCCGTGCGGCCTGATGGGCAACAGCGAGGTCGGCCACCTCAACATCGGCGCCGGCCGCGTCGTGTACCAGGAGATCTCGCGCATCGACCGCGAGATCGAGGAGGGGCGCTTCGCCGACAACGAGGCGCTGAAGTCGGCGTTCGCGCACGCCGACGAGACCGGCGGCACGGTGCATCTCTTCGGCCTCGTGTCCGACGGCGGCGTGCACTCGAGCGAGCGCCACCTGCGCGCCCTGCTCGAGATGGCGAAGCGGCAGGGCTTCGGCGGCGAACGCGTCGCGCTGCACGCGTTCCTCGACGGCCGGGACACGCCGCCGCGCTCCGCGCAGCGCTACGTCGAGCAGGTCGAGGGCTGGTGCGAGGAGCTCGGCGTCGGACGCATCGCGTCGGTCGTCGGCCGCTACTTCGCGATGGACCGCGACAACCGCTGGGAGCGGGTGCAGAAGGCCTACGATCTGCTGACGCTGGGCCAGGGCCACGCTGCCGACGCCGCGCAGGCCGCCGTCGCCGCCGCCTACGAGCGCGGCGAGAACGACGAGTTCGTCGCGCCCACGGTGGTCGGATCCCCCGACCGCGGTCGCGTGCGCACCGGCGACGCCGTGGTCTTCTTCAACTTCCGCACCGACCGGGCGCGGCAGCTGACCGAGGCGTTCGTCGGGAAGGACTTCCAGGGCTTCCCGCGCGCGACGGTGCCCAAGGTGCACTTCGTCACGATGACGCGGTATCGCGAGGACTTCGACTGCCCCGTGGCGTATCCGCCGCAGAACCTCGACGGCGTGCTGCCGCAGGTGATCAGCCGCGCCGGAATGACCCAGCTGCGCATCGCCGAGACCGAGAAATACGCGCACGTGACGTTCTTCTTCTCCGGCGGCGACGAGAAGGAGCTGCCCGGCGAGCGGCGCCTGCTGGTGCCGAGCCCCAAGGTCGCGACCTACGATCTGCAGCCGGAGATGTCCGCGGTCGGCGTCACCGACGCGCTGCTGCAGGAGCTCGACTCCGACGCCCGGCCCGACGTCACGATCCTGAACTTCGCCAACGCCGACATGGTCGGCCACACCGGCGTCGTGCCGGCGGCGATCGCGGCCGTCAAGACGCTGGACGAGTGCCTCGCGCGCATCGTGCCGGCCTTCCTGCGCCTGGGCGGCACCGCGCTGATCACCGCCGACCACGGCAACGTCGAGCAGATGGTCGACCCGGAGACCGGCGGCGTGCACACCGCGCACACGACCAACCGCGTGCCGCTCGTCGTCGCGAGCGACGCGCTGAAGAACCGGCGGCTGCGCGACGGCGGCCGTCTGTGCGACATCGCCACCACGATGCTGCCGATCCTCGGCCTCGATCGGGCCGACGGCATGGAAGGAGTCGACCTGCTCGCATGACCACGCCTCGCTTCGCAGCCGTTCTCGTCGCCGCCGCCATCGCCGCAGCAGGCGCCGCACGCGCGCAGGCCGACGGCGACATCCGCGCCCGGGTCGCTGCAGCGATCGCAGAGGTCGACGCCGCGCGCATCGAGGCCACCGTGCGCACGCTGGTCGGCTTCGGCACGCGGCACGTGCTGTCGCGCACCGACAGCGACACCGAGGGCACGGGCGCGGCGCGGCGTTGGCTCGAGGCGCAATACGAGGCGATCGCCGCCGGCACCGACGGGCGCCTGACGGTCGCGTTCCAGGAGGCGTCGATGCCGTGTCTGCGCTCGGGCATGCCGCGTGAGGTGCCGATCGTCAACGTCGTCGCGACGCTGCGCGGCACGACCGATCCCGGCCGCATCTACGTCGTCGGCGGACACTACGACTCGCGCAACAGCGTCGGCGCCGACGGCGAGAACGCGGCGCCGGGCGCCGTCGACGACGCCTCCGGCACGGCCGCTGCGCTCGAGGCCTGCCGCGTGCTCTCGACGCGCTCGTTCCCTGCGACGATCCTGTTCGTCGCCTACGACGCCGAGGAGCAGGGCCTGCTCGGCTCCAAGGCGCACGCCGACGCGCTCGCCGCCGAGGGCGCCAAGGTGGACGGCATGATCACGTGCGACATCGTCGGCAACACGCTCGGCATGGACGGCGAGCGCTACGACGGCTACGTGCGCTGCTTCAGCTACGCGCCGACGGGCAACGACAGCTTCGGCCGCAGCCTCGCACGCGCGCTGACCTACGCGGCCCGCACGCACGTCGACGGCTTCGACGTCGAGCTGATCTTCCGCGGCGACCGCTACGGTCGAGGCGGCGACCACCGCTCGTTCTTCGACCAGGGCTTCCCGGCCGTGCGGCTCACCGAGCCGCGCGAGGACTTCTCCCGGCAGCATCAGAACGTCACCGAGCGCGACGGCCGCCCGTACGGCGACCTGCCCGACTACGCCGACTTCGCCTACACGTCCAACGTCACGCGCGTCGTCGTCGCGACGCTCGCCGAGCTCGCGTCGGCGCCGCCGCCGCCGCTGGTCAGCAACGCGCGGCTCACGCGTGATCGCTACGACACCGAGGTCGTGTTCGACCTGCCCGACGGCGTCGCGCGGTGCGAGTTCGTATGGCGACCCACCACCGCGCCCGACTGGACGCACGTGGTCGGCATGGCAGAGGCGGACCCGAAGCCGACGCGCTCCGGCCGTCTGCTGGCGACGCTGCCCGGCGTGTGCCTCGACGACGTCGTCGTCGGCGTGCGCTCGGTCGGCGTCGACGGCAGCAGGAGCCGCGTCGCGACGCCGCCCGAGCCGGATCGCTTCCTGCAGCGTCCGCGTGGCGATGCCGGCCGCGAGGACTGACGTGGCGCGCCGCGCGGGATGGATCGCGCGCGTGGCGGTGCCGGCCGCCGGCCTGTTCGTCGCCGCGTGTGCGGGAGAGGGCAGCGACATCGGCCCGCGCCTGCCGCGCATCCCGGACGCGAGCAGCAAGGTCGTCGTGCTCGACGACCAGGGCCGCGGCGTCGTCGGCGCGACGGTCACGATCGACGGCACCCAGCTGCTCGCGCGCACGGGCCGCAACGGCCGCGGCGACTTCCTCGCCGATCCGCGCGGTCGCGTGGTGGTGCAGGTCGACGGGGCCGCGGCCGCCGCGACGGCCGGAGACACCCTCGCGACGCTCCGCGTCGCGACGACCGTCACGGGCCCCGACCTGCCGAGCCCCGTGTACCTGCCGGACCTGCCCGCGGCCGCGTCGGCGGCGCTGCCGGCCGGCACGCAGTCCGCCACGACCGCGATCACCTCGACCGGCGGCGCGGTCGTCACCGTGCCGGCGGGCACGAGCGTCGGCGCCCCCGGCGCCGGCGCGACGATCGATCTGCGGCTCGGCGAGCTGCAGCCGCAGCATCTGCCCGGCGACCCGCCGCTCCCCGGAATCGGCGCGCGCCTGTTCGGCCGCGGCGTGTTCGTGCACCCGGCGGACGCGACCTTCACGCCGGGCATCGACCTCGACGCGCCCGACGACCTGGCGGTCGACGGCGACGTCGCGCAGCTGTTCCACCTCGATCCGGTCACGGGCGAGTGGTCGGCGATCGCGAGCGCGACCGGCGCCGGCGGCCGCATCGCCGCGCTCGGCCAGCTGACGCGCGGCGGCCTCTACGCGTGGGGCGCGGACGTCGCGGAGACGACCGTGACCGGCCGCGTGGTCGACACCGCGATGCGGACCGTGCCAGACGTGATGGTGCGCGTCGACCAGCGGGCCGCCGTGACCGGCGGCGACGGTCGCTTCACGGTGAACGGCGTCGCGGCGCGTCTCGCCGACGGCTCCGGGCGCGCGGCGGCGATCGAGCTGTTCGCCGGCGGCTCGTGGCTGCCGTGGCGGCAGACGGCGACGATTCCGGTCGCGCCGGGCACGGTCGACGTGGGCGACCTGACCCTGGACACGCTGCCAGCGGGCAACGTGCGCGTGCAACAGGTCGTGCGCGCGCGCGCGGACGCGCTCCAGCCGGCCCGGCTGAGTTCGCTGCTCGGCGAGGTCGCGCTGTTCGTCACCAGCGACGCCAACGGCCAGGCGTTCTTCGAGGACGTGCCGTCCGACTTCTTCGGCTTCCAGGAGGGGCGGCGGCGCAGCAGCGAAGAGGTGCTGTACGGCCAGTCGGTCGCGTTCCTCCCCGCCGGCACGCGCTGGCTCGACAGCTTCCAGTTCCTGTTCCAGCGGCCCTGGTTCCTCGGCACGCGCGCGGCGCGTGCCTTCGTCTGCGACGCCATCGGCGGCGGCCCGCTGCGCGAGGCCGACGTCGTGCAGGGCGCGACCGACGGCCAGGGGCTGGTCGGCACCACGCGCGAGAACGGCACGCTGTTCGCCGACCGCGGCTTCGGCCAGCGCGCGACCGCGAGCCTGCGATCGGAGCGCGGCGGCCGCAGCGTCACGCACGCGTGGTCGATCTCGCTGCCCAACTCGGACCACCTGGAGTTCCCGCTGCAGCGCGTGCTGCGCACGCCGCTCGGCGCCTTCGATCGCCACGGGCTCGTCGCCGGCTCGCTGATCGGCGCCGATCCCGCGCGGGAGCACGCGCTGACCGCGACCCGCCGGATCACGCGTCAGGAGTGGTGGGACGAGGTCGTCGAGGACCGGCCGATCCCGTCGTCGCTGCCGCTCGACGTCGATCCGGCCGGGACGCACGGGCCGTTCCGGGTCGGGCTGCCGGTCGCGGGCGGCCACGTCGCGGCCGTCGAGTTCCTCGGGCCCGTCGGCGCGGCGACGCTCGAGAAGGTCGGTCTCCTGGCCGACTTCGTGCCGGCCGAGGGCGTGGTCACGGCGCGGGACGTGCCGCTCGCGTTCGCCGCGACCCAGGCCTTCGACGTGACCGGCGCGCTCGCCGGCCTCGACCCGCTCGTCGACCTCGCCAGCCTCGAGTTCGCGCTGGCGCTGGCGCAGGACGGCGACCGCGTCGTCGACGTCGCGCGCGGGCTCGTCGGGAACCTGAGCGCGTCCGGAGACGACCTCTCGTTCCTGCTGCCGCCCCTAACCGGCGCCTTGGCCGGTCGCCGCTGGCTCGCGGTCGTCGAAGGCTCGCTCGCGATCGACGGCGGCACGTTCGCGCATGCGAACCTGTTGTCGCTGCCGGCGGCCCCGGGCTTCGCGTTTCAGAGCTTCCCCAACGTCACCGCGCCGGCCCCCGGCGCGACCGTGTCGGCGGCCGGCTTCGAGGTCGCGTTCGTGCTGCCGCCGGGCGCCGTGTTCGCGACCGTGCAGCTGCGCTCGGAGACCGCCGGCGAGCTCTTGCTGTGGGACGCGGTCGTGCGACCCTTCGAGACCGGCTTCCGGTTTCCGGCGCTCCCGACGGAGGCCGAGACGCCGCTCGTCGCTGGCCGCACCTACACGCTGACCGTGTCAGCCTGGTTCGGCGACGCGTCGATCGCCTCGCCGGACCCGTACGGCGACCTGGTCGCGTTCGCGCAGTCGATCGCGGCGATCGAGGCCGGACTGACGCAGGTGACGCGCCGGTCGTTCCAGATCACCGCCAACTGATGCGGCGCGCCGCCCCGACGCTCCTGTGGCTGTGCGCGGCCGCGTCCTGCGTCGGCCGGCCGCCGCCGGAGCCGGTCGACGCGCAGCTCGCGCTCGCCGCCACGGCGCTCCGCGAGGGCCGCCTCGAGGAGGGCCTCGAACTGATCACCCAGGCGCGCAAGCGCGACCCGCGTCACGTCGGCGCCGCGCGGTGGAGCGCGGTCGCCGCCGACCTCCTGTGGAACGACGACGAGGCGATCCGCGAGCAGACCTCGGCGGTCCGGCTCGCGCGACGCGACGGCGACGCAGCCGAGGTCGCGCGGCTGCGAGGCCGGCTGGGAGACCTCTTGTTCCAGGCGGGGCGGTGGGGCGAGAGCTCCGCGCCGCTGCTCGCCGGGGCCGAAGTGCTCGACGCGCGTCGGCGCACCGCGTTCGGCGTCATCGCGTCGGCGCTGCCGTTCGTGCGCCGCTTCACCGGGCCGCTGTTGACCGAGCAACCGCTGCTGCCCGGGGAGATGCCGGAGTTCGTATGCGGAACGCGTGATCGGCTGCGCCCGTTCGCGATCGACACCGGCACGTCGATGACGACCGTCGCCGCGACCTTCGCCGACGAACTCGGGGTGCGCAGCAAGCGGCCGGCGGGCGAGGCCGTCGACGGCGCCGGCCGGCCGCTGCTGATCGAGGTCGGTCTGCTGCCGCAGTTCCGGATCGGCGACGTCGACATCGGCGCCGTCCCGGTGCTGGTCGTGCAGGACAGGGCGCTGCGGCTGCGCGACCTGCACGGCGGCGCCGAGCGCGTGCCGCGCGGCGTGCTCGGCCTGGACCTGCTCGCGGCGTGCCGGCTGACGGTCGATCCGGAGCGCGGCAGCGTCGTGCTCGAGCTGCCGTTCGGTCTGCCCGCCGGACAGTCGGTGCAGTGCGTGCGCGCCGAGGGCCGGTGCCTCGTCCCGGTGCAGATCGAGGGCAACCGCCTGTGGTTCGTGCTCGACACCGGCGCGAGCCACTCGAGCCTGACCGAGGCCGGCGTCGAACGTCTGCCCGGCGGCTCTTCGCGCGCCGTGCCGTCGTTCCGGCGTGTGCACACCGTCGGCGGCGGGGTCGTCGCCGTTCGCGAGGTGCGGGACCTGGTCGTGCGCTGCTCGGACGCGCGCTTTCGCGGCGTGACGCTGCCGGTCGTGCACCGCGGCGCTTCGACGCTGTTCCCCGTGCACGGCGTGCTCGGCGTCGACCTGCTCAGCCGCTGCCGCCTGACGCTCGACCGCGGTCGCGCGCGCCTTTCGGCGCTGCCGTGAGCGCTCTGCTACAACGGCGCGCATGACGGTGCCGACGGAGCTGCTGCACGACGCGATCGCGAGGCTGGACGAAGACGGGTCGCTGGCCGCGGCCACGCCGGCGATGGCTGCCCTGCTGGCTCGGCTCGGCGCGCCCGGGACCCTGTCGGCGATGCCGCTCGACGACGACGCGGAGGCACGCCTCGCCGCCGGTG
>CALKYL010000405.1 GCA_938003515.1 uncultured bacterium | reverse complement strand
GGCCGAGGCCGGCCAGCGCGACCGGCTGCGGCGCGCCGGCGCCGTGCTGCCGCGGCGCGACGTGACGCTGCACGCGCCGGTGCCGCGGCCGGGCAAGATCCTGTGCATCGGGCTCAACTACCGCGACCACGCCGCCGAACAGGGCGCCGAGCTGCCGGAGCGGCCGCTCGTGTTCTCGAAGTTCGCGACCTGCGTGCTCGCGCCGGGCGCCGCGATCGTGATCCCGCGCGGCAGCCAGCGCACCGACTACGAGGCCGAGCTCGCCGTCGTCGTCGGACGCCGCGCGCGCCACGTGCCGACCGAGCGCGCCATGGACCACGTGCTGGGCTACACGAACTTCCACGACGTGTCGGCCCGCGACTTCCAGTTCGCCGACGGCCAGTGGCAGCGCGGCAAGGCGTGCGACACCTTCGCGCCGTTCGGCGAGTTCGTCGCGACCGCCGAGGAGGTGCCGGACCCGCACGCGCTCGGCATCCGGCTGCGGCTCAACGGCGAGACGATGCAGGACTCGAACACCGCGCAGCTCGTGTTCGGCGTGCCCGAGCTGATCGCCGACCTCAGCACCTGGTTCACGCTCGAGCCGGGCGACGTGATCGCGACCGGCACGCCGCCCGGCGTCGGCTTCGCGCGCAAGCCGCCGGTCTACCTGCGGCCCGGCGACACCGTCGAGGTCGAGATCGACGGCCTCGGCGTGCTGCGCAACCCGGTCGTCGCCGACCCGGACTGACCCGGGTCGAGCGCGGCGGCGCCGCCCCTTGCGGCCGCGCGTCGGCCGCGGTTTGGTGACGCCATGACCCCGCTGCGCCGGCTGATCCCGAGCGTCCTGTCGGCCGCGGCCGCGTTCGCGCAGGGCCCCGACGACCCGGCGCCCGCCGCCGACCCGGCCGTCGCGTTCCGCGCGTGGCTGCAGGAGTATCGCGTCGGCGCGATCCGCCTGGTGCGCGAAGGCCGCACCGACGACGACGCGGTCGCGCACGCCGACGCTGTCCTCGGCAACCTCGCCGCCCGGAACACCCTCGCCGACGCGAAGCTGTTGTTCGAGGCGGCGGTCGTCGCGCCGTCGCCGCCCGGCGTGTCGTCGTCGACCGAGCTGGTCGACTTCCAGCGCGAGCTGCAGCCGTGGCGCGTGCGCGCGATGGCGCGGCGCCACCTCTGCACGATGACCGAGCCGAACGTCATGCCGTGGCTCCTGTCGAAGCTGCGTGCCCGCGGCCTGCGCGCGCGCGAGCCGAACGACGACCAGCGCGACGCCGCCGCGGTGCTGCGCATCCTCGCCGGCCACCCGAGCCTCGAGGCCAGGCTCGAGCTGATGCGCGCGGCCGGCGCGATGCCCGACGAGCTGCGCGTCACGGCGGTGAACGCGCTCGCGCGCGACGCGACGATCGAGCTGGTGCCGACGTTGCTCGAGCTGCTGCGCGACAAGGAGCCCAACGCTCGCATCGCGGCCGCGAACGCGCTCGGCGCGGCGATGCAGCCGCACGTCGACGAGACCCTCGGCATGGCGCCGACCGGCGAGGTCCTGCGGCAGCGCGACCAGGTGATCGACCAGCTCGAGAAGCTCCTGGTGCGCGACAAGGTCTGGCAGGTGCGCAGCGCGGCCGCGTTCGCGCTGGCCGCGATGCGCTGCAAGCCCGTGATCCCGGCGCTGATCCGCGGCCTCGACGCCGAGCTGAAGCGCGCGAAGGATCCGTGGGCGATGGACGTGCGGCTGCATCAGCTGCTCGAGGGGCTCACGGGCCAGACGGTCGCGCGCGGCGACGTCGCGCCGTGGCAGGAGTTCTGGCGGCGCGAGGGCGCGACGTTCGCCGTGCGGCCGCGGCCGAAGCCCGGCGAGCAGCCGAAGGCCGACACGCGCTACCAGCGCTTCTTCGACCTCGAGATCACGTCCGACCGCGTGCTGTTCGTGCTGGACTTCAGCGGCTCGATGGCCGAACCGGTGCAGCTCGCGGCGCAGGGCACGTCGGCCGGCGGCGGCGCCGGGGAGCGCACGACCAAGGCAGAGCTGGTCGTGCGCGAGCTGAAGAAGCTCGTCATGGCCCTGCCCGACGGCGCGCTCGTCAACTTCATCGTGTTCGGCGACGACGTGCGCATCTGGCGCGCCGAGGGCAGCCGGCCAGCGCTCGTCGAGCTCGACGACGACGTGCGCGACGACCTGCTCGGCAACTTCCTCGACGGCCTGCGTCCCAGCGGCCCGACCAACCTGTACGGCGCGCTCGACGCGGCGTTCGACTTCGGCGGGCGCGGCCTCTGGGACAAGTACTACGGCGCCGGATTCGACACGCTCTACGTCATCAGCGACGGCGCGCCGACCGTCGGCGAGGTCACCGACAAGGAAGAGATCCGGCGCCGCGTGCGCGAGCAGAACCAGCTCCGCAAGATCACGATCCACTGCGTGACCTTCGGCGACCGCAACGACACCGACTTCCTCGAGCCGATGGCGAAGGAGAACGGCGGCCGGCACATCCACGTCGAATGACGGGGCCGGCGGGCCCCGTCACTCGATCTTGTTCTTCTCGAGCCAGGCCTTCGCCTCGTCGGCGGTGCTGAAGCGCTGGCCGGTCACGGCGAACAGCGCGTCCTTGACCCTGCCGCGCCAGACCGCCCACGACTGCCAGCGCGCCTTCCAGTAATCGGCCGGCGGATTGGTCGCGTCGTCGACGTTCTCGGGGATCGGCTCGTCCAGGTTGTTCAGGAGCAGCGGCAGCGCGCGCTTCTCCTCGTGCGCGACGACCAGGTCCAGGATCGCCTCGTGCACCGGCACGCGCTCGGGGCCGTATGCGCCGAACGCGCGATCGAGGTCGAGCTCGTCCCAGTGCTTGGGCTCGTAGCCGCAGCGCGACAGCGCGCGGATCAGCTCGGCGTGCACCTGCGGGTTCTCGGTGACGTCGCCGTCGGCCAGCAGCCGCCGGATCACGCCGTTGGCCTTGTCGGCCGGCTGGTTGGCGAGCAGCGTCACCGCCTGCTTCCGGATCACGACCGACGCGTCCTTGGCGACGACCTCGGCGAGCGGCTTGATCAGGCGCGGGTTGCTGCCGCCGAGCAGCTGCGCGAGCGCGCGCTGCCGCTCGCCCATGCCGGGCCGCGCCTTCATCACCTTGGCGAACGCGCGCACGTTCGCGCGCGCCGTCTTGTCGTCCCAGACCTCCACCGCCGGCGCGGCCGGGGCCTCGGCTGCGGGTTTCGGGTCTGGCCGGGGCTCGGGCTCCTGCCAGACGAACAGACTCGCGGCGAGCAGGCTCAGCATGGCGGGGCCAGCATAGCGACCTGGAGCCGCGGCGCGGAGCCGACCCGGCGCACGGCCCCACCTCGCCGGCCGCCCGCGGGCGGCGGCACGACCGGCCGCGCTACGGCTCCCCGCGGAGCACCTGCACGACGACCCGCCGCGTCGAGCCGCGGCGGCGGTGCTCCCACAGGTAGATGCCCTGCCAGGTGCCGAGCGCGAGACGCCCGTCCACGACCGGCACCGCGAGGTGCGTCTGCGTCAGCGCGGCGCGCACGTGCGCCGGCATGTCGTCGGGGCCCTCGGCGGTGTGCGTCCACAGCGCGTCGCCCTCGGACACGAGCCGCCGCAGGAAGGCCTCGAGGTCGCGCTGCACGTCGGGGTCGGCGTTCTCCTGGATCACGAGCGGCGCCGAGGTGTGCTGCACGAACACCGTGCACAGGCCGTCGCGCACGCCGGCCGCGCGCACGGCGTTCGCGACCTCGTCGGTGACCTCGACGAGGCCCTGCCCGTGCGTGCGGATCGAGAGCACGGTCGCCACGGCTCAGGCCGGCAGCACCGGAGAGGGGCTGCCGAGCACGAGCTCGAGCATCGGGTCGACCGTGCAGGTGCCGAGCACGCCGAGGCCGAGCACGGCCATCGGCGCGCTGCCGACGCCGTGCCCGGCCGTCGTCGCCTCCGGCTGCTGCGCTGCGAGAACGTCGATCACGGTCCGTCCGGGGCGGCGCGGGGAATGGCGGGAATGCATGGGAATCGAACCCACCGAGCCCCTCTCGAGGAGGGACCCCACAGGTTTTGAAGACCAGGCCGAACACCAGCTCGGATGCACTCCCAGTCGCCGCGAGTCGGGTCGGACTCTACCGACTGGAAGCGGAGAGGCAAACGCCGCGCCGCGGCGCGGTCCGCCGTGGCGGCCCGCGCGAACGCTCGCTACCGTGCTCGCCCATGCAAGTGCAAGCGCTCGACCTCCGCCCCGGCTCCCTGGTCCGCTACGAAGGCCGGATGTGCACGGTGATGTGGTGGAACATCCTCCGCAACGACCGGCGGCTGTTCGTGCAGATGAAGATCAAGGACGTCGAGTCGGGCCGCGTGACCGAGCTCAAGGAGCACGGCGACACCAAGTACGAGGTGCTCGACAAGGAGGAGAAGGAGCTCGCGTACTCCTATCGCGACGGGCCGGCCGAGGTGTTCTTCACGCCCGAGGGCGAGGAGCTGCGCTGCCCCGCGCCGGCGGCCGAGGACGCGCTGAAGTGGCCGGCCGAGAGCTACACGGCGGTGTTCGTCGACGGCAAGCTCGTCGCGATCAACCCGCCGAAGCACGCCGTGCTCGCGATCACCGAGACCGCGCCGCCGATGAAGGGCGGCGGCTCGGGCACCAAGGAGGCGACGCTCGAGAACGGCGTCAAGGTCAAGGTCAACCTCCTGTGCGACGTCGGCGACAAGGTGCGCGTCGAGACCGAGACGCTCGAGTTCAAGGAGCGCGTCACGAAGTGACGTGAGCCGGGCGCCGCCGCGGGCGGCGCCTCGGACCGCGCGTCACTCGACGCGCACGCGCACGACCAGCTCGCGGCCGGTGCCGAGCAATCGATGCGCCGGACGGCGCACGACGACGGCGCCGTCGTCGTCGAGGCGGAACGTGCCGCCGACGAACATCGAGCGCGTCTCGGGCTGCTCGATCGACACCTCCTGGCGCGGCAGCACGACGCGGTTGGCTTCGGTCGCGCCGACGATCATCGGGCTGATCGGCAGGTCGAGCTGGCGCCAGCGCACGAACTGCGCCGCGTCGAGCGCGAGTTCGACGCGGCGACCGCCGCCGCCCGTCGCCGGCAGCGGCTCGACGGTCGCGAACCAGCCGTCCTCGCACACGTCGACCTTCGGGTCGGCGATGCGCGACGCCTGCGCGACCTCGACGTCCCAGTCGCGCACGTAGCTGCGCTCCCGGCCGGTCGTGAAGCAGCTCGGCAGCCCCTGGAGCGCAGCGCCCGCGCTGCGCCACAGGAGCTGGCCACCGGCCGGCGCGTCGTCGCCGGCGGCGAACGGCGCGCCCGCGGGCGCGCTCCAGACCTCGAGCGTCGTGCGGGCCGGCCGCAGCGCGTCGTCGAGCAGCCGCGCGAACGCGTCCCGGACGCCCGGACCGCGCTCCGCGCCGA
>CALKYL010000404.1 GCA_938003515.1 uncultured bacterium | reverse complement strand
CTGGCCGGTCGCCGGCCGCGTCGCGCTGGCGGCGCTGTTGTTCGCCGGAGCGGGCGCGACCTGGAGCATCGTCGGACCGCTGGTGCGGCCGCTCGGCGCCGACCTCAGCGCGCGCAACTCCCCCGTCGCGACGCTGTCGGTCGACGGGATCGGCGCGCGCGACGCCGCCGGGCCCTTCCGTGTCACGGCGCGCCCCGGCCAGGAGGTCGCGCTACGCGCCGAAGGTCCGCCGGGCGCGATGTTCCTGATCGGTCGCGGCGCGCCGAGCCCGGCGTGCCAGGGACACCCGTACGGCGGCGTGCTCGACATCGAGGTCAGCAACGCCCTGCAGCCCGAGGAGATCGTCTTCGGCGGGGTGTTCGACGGCGACGGGCGGGCCGCGACCACCTGGACCGTCGAGCCGCTGCCCGACGGCCGCATGCCCGGCCTGCAGATGCTCGTCTTCCACCCGGCCGAGGGCACGACGTCGGCAGCGTTCTACTTCGAACGACCGTAGCGCGCCGAGCTCGACCGGCTGCTACGGCCGGTCGAAGGGAGGCGGCGCCACGCGGAACGCCTCGTAGACGCGCGGCCGGTAGAGCGCGTCCTGCAGGATGATCTGCACGAGGCTCGGGGTCGCCTCGAGCGCGTCGTCGCCGAGGGGCAGCGCGAGCGCGAGCGCGTCGTCGTCCGCGACCCGCAGCGAGAACGCCGCCCACGGCGCCGGGTGGAGCTGGTCGTCGCCGGCGCGTTCGCGCGTCGGGGTCGTGTGGCAGAACGCGACGTGGCCGGTGCGCAGCTCGACGGTCACGCCCTGCGCCGCGCCGGTCGCGCCGCCCAGCAGCGCCACCGGCATGTTGGCGAGCCGGCTGACCATCACCGTGCCCACGACCTCGTCGTCCCCGTCGCCGTCCGCCCGCCGCGAGACGCGCACGCGGGCCGGATCGAACGCGGGGTGCTGCTCGCCGTCGGCGAGGCACGGTCCGAGGTCGAGCAGGTTGGTCTGCGGGTCGTAGCGCAGCACGTCGTACGGCACGCGGACGACCTCCGGGCCCGCGTCGGTGGCCATCGACACGACGGCCGCGACCAGCCGGCCGCTCGGCACGTCGGCGACGAGGTCGAGCAGGCGGCCGAAGTGTTCGCGTTCGCAGACGACGCGCAGCCGCTGCACGGCCTGGAAGTCGCGGAAGACGAGGTCCTGGCCCGGCTCCTGCGCGGGCGCGGCGGCGAGGGCGAGCGCGGCCGCCAGCGCGCCTGGTGCGATCTGCATCGTGCGGGTCTGCATGGGTTGCCTCCTTGTCCGGGGATCGTGCCGATCCATGCGAGCACAGTACGCGACGCGCGACGCCGGGCCAACGTGCGCATTCGCGGGACGCGCGAGGCGGATCCGGCGGAAACTGATGGGACGAGTGTGGTCGTCCCACGCCACCGCGGAGGAATCAGGAGCACTGCATGCCTGCCGGAGCCCCCGAGCCCGGCAGGAGGCAGCATGCTGTTCGTTCCCCCGCGGTGTCCCTACCGCGACTGCCGGTATCACCACGCGCCACCGATCCGGTTCTTCCGTCGCCACGGTCGCTACCAGCCGCGATGTCGTCGCCGACCGGTACCGCGGTTCCGGTGCCGGTCCTGCAAGCGGACGTTCTCGAGGCAGACGTTCCGCTTCGACTTCCGCGATCGTTTGCCGCACGCGAATCTGCCGCTCTTCTGGCTGCTGATCGGCGGCATGGGCCTGCGGCAGGCACAGCGGACGTTGGGGCTCGACGTGCACACGGTTCAGGACAAGCTCCGCAAGTTCGGCCGACTGTGCCGGCATCTCCACCAGAACCTGTCGCCGACGCTCCCGGACCGACGCACGTTCCTGCTCGACGAGGAGGAAACCTTCGAGTGCGCGTCGATTCGTCCTTTGACGATGCCGGTGCTGATCGAACGTGCGTCGTGGTTCGTCGTGGCGACGGCCGTGGGCCGGATCCGACGGATCGCGCCGGCAGGCAGCGCACGCCGCCGCAGGCAGGCACTGGACGAGCGCCGGCATGGGCGACGGCGCGACGAGAGTTCGCAGCGCGTCAGGGAGACGATGCAGGAACTGAAGCGACGATTGCACGGAGGGCGCTTCGTGCTGCAGACGGACGAGAAGGCGAGCTACGCCGCGATCGCGCGGCGCCTGTTCGGCGATCGTGTGCTGCACGAGACGACCTCGAGCGAGCTGATCCGGACGACCTTCAATCCGCTGTTCCCGATCAACGTGACGATGGCGATGACCCGGGACAATTGCGGCCGGCTGCGCCGGCGTTCTTGGCTGGTCACGAAGAAGGCCTCGCGGCTGAGAGCACATCTGCACGTCTTCACCGTGTACCGGAACTACGTCCGGCGGCGCTTCAACAGCGACCTCGAGCACGAGTGCCCAGCCTGGTTCCTGGGGCTTCTACCGCGGGCCCTGCGCCCGCAGGAGGTGCTCGCGTGGCGGCAGGACTGGGGGCCGCGGAGCGTGCACCCGATCAGCCGGTCGGGCGCCGTCCGCGTGGGTCAGGCGGCCTGAGCCGTCCGAACTCACCTCGCAACATTCCGGAGATCAATGGGTAACGGGCGTTCGGCAACACGCAACCCATCACTTCCTGCGGAGGGCCTGCGTGTTGCGGAAGCGCGTCAGCCTGCCGACGTAGGTGGCCTGGTTGCCGCTCGCGTCGGTGGCCTCGGTCTGCAGCTCGACCGCCCGGTCGACGCGGCCGTTGACGAACATCGCGAGCGCGACGGTGTCCTTGCTGCCGTAGTCGATGTTTGCGCCCTCGACGCGAAGCATCTCCTCGGCCTGCGCGAGGGCGAGCGTGTCGAAGCGGCCCATCGTCTCGGGCCGGACGATCAGGTACCAGGCGTCGTTGTTGAGGCCGTAGTTGGAGACGTTCCGTTCGCGGTAGTCGGCCATCAGCTTCGCGGCGGCCTCGTGGTCGTCGCAGCGCCAGAGCACCTTGTGCCGCGCCGCCCACACCCAGCGGTCGTCGAGCCCGGAGGCTTCGGCGAGCGCCGCCTCGGCGTCGCGGATCGCGCGCATCGCCGCGTCGCGGTGGGCGGCGGGGGTCCCGGCCTCCATCAGCGTCTCGGCGAACACCAGCAGGTGGCGCGGGTCGCCGGCGAGTCGCTTGGGCAGCGTCGCGGCGAGCCGGCCGGCGAGGCGGTCCTGGCCGGCGCGGAGCAGCGCGCGCAGGTAGACGAGCTGGGTGAAGGCGCCGTCGGGTGCCGTCGCGGCGGCCGGCGCCATCGCGACGGCGAGCTGGCGCGGGATCTCCGGGTCGTTGCGGTCGCCTCGCAGCACGAGGTCGGCGAACATCGTCATCGGCACGGTCTCGGTGGCGAGCGCGGCGACGCCGTCGTGCACGGCCTTCGCGGCGGCGTCGAGGTCGCCCTTGCACCACCAGTGGTAGAGCACGGCGCACGCGTGGGCGCGGCCGGACCTCGGGAACGCGCGCAGGCTCTGCTCGACCTGGTCGCCGAACTCGCCGCCGTCGGCGACCCCGGCGAGCGTGCCCTCGAGCAGCGCGTGATCGCGCGGCAGCGCGTCGACGTCCTCGTCGGCCAGCACGCGCTGCACGGCGTCGGCCACGCCGTCGAGCGTGTCGGTCCGGAACACCGCGTCCGCGACGCCGCGGCACAGCGCGAACGTCGCACCGCCGGCCGCGCCGGAGGTCGTGCCGACGACGAAGTCCGGATCGGCGGCGGCGACGCGCTTCGCCGCGGCGGGGTCCGCCAGCGCGACGGCCACGGCGACGCCGCGCTCGCGCCAACGCACGACCAGCTCCTGGAGGTACTGCCGATGATCCGCCAGCGCGCCGGCGTCGTCGGCGTAGCACGCCCACAGCGTGACCTTCGGCGCGTCGAACTCGGGCCGGTCGTGCCGCACGGTGACGGGGCCGAACGGCGTCTGGACGGTGCGCGCGTCGACGGCGTCCTGGGCGGCGGCGAGCGTCGACAGGGCGGTGGCGAGCGCGAGCGATCGGCGGCGGCACATGTGGGTCCTCCTCGGGAAGCGCGTGCCGCCCATCTTCGGGCAGCGCGCGCGTTCTCGCGAGCCCCACGGCGTGCGCGGTCCGCGCGGCGCGCACCGGCCCGCAGGATTGCCCGGCGGCGCCGGTTGGCCGATAACCGCGCCCATGCCGCCGCGTTCGTCGCCGCACCCGTTCCCTGGTCTGCTCCCGCTGGCCGTCGCGCTCTCGCTCTCGGCCCTGTGCGTCGCCCAGGACGACGAGCCGGACGATCCGCAGCCGCTGCCCGGACCTGCGATCGCCTACGAGGACGCGTTCCCGTCGCAGGCGCCGTTCGACCGGCCGCTGTTCGTCGCCTTCCACGCGAGCGACCCGGAGACGGCCTACGTCGTCACGCAGCCGGGCCACGTGTTCCGCGTGCCGCGCGACCCGGGCGCAGCGTCCCGGCAGACGTTCCTCGATCTGAGCGAACGGGTGCTGCTCGACAACTGGGAGGAGGGCCTGCTCGGCTTCCAGTTCGACCCGGCCTACGAGCAGAACGGCCACGTGTTCGTCTACTGGTCCGAGCGCATTGCGGAGCGCGAGGAGACGATGGGGGACGGCCGGCGCCGCGCGAGCGATCGCCAGTCGGTGATCTCGCGCTTCACCGTCGCGCGCGACGGCGACGCGCCGCGCGTCGATCCCGCGAGCGAGCTGCGCGTGCTCGAGGTGTTCCAGCCGTTCGGCAACCACAACGGCGGCACGATCCTGTTCGGGCCCGACGGCATGCTCTACGTCGCGCTCGGCGACGGCGGCGCGGCGAACGACCTGTTCGGCAACGGCGAGAGCCTCGCGATGCTGCTCGGCAAGGTGCTGCGCATCGACGTGCGCGGCGCGACCGCGGAGCAGCCGTACCGCGTCCCGGCCGACAACCCGTTCGTCGACCGCGACGGCGCGCGCGGCGAGATCTGGTGCTACGGCCTGCGCAACGTCTGGCGCATGGCGTTCGACCGGGAGACCGGCGCCTTGTGGGCGGCCGACGTCGGCCAGAACCGCGTCGAGGAGGTCGACGTGCTGGTCAAGGGCGGCTTCTACGGCTGGAACAGCTTCGAGGGCGACGAAGAGTTCGCGCAGCGCCGCGGCGGCGGCGAGACGCCGTCCGGCCACGTCCCGCCGGTCGCGACCTACACGCACCGCGTGGGCCTGTCGATCACCGGCGGGCACGTCTATCGCGGCGCGCGCCTGCCGGCGCTGCGCGGCCACTACGTCTACGGCGACTTCATGACCAAGCGCATGAGGGCGTGCCGCGCCGAGGCCGTCGCCGGCGGCGCCGACGAAGCGGTCGGGACCCGTCCGGGCGTGACGCTGGCGGCCGCCCCGTTCCCGCCGTCGTCGTTCGCGGAGGAGCCGGACGGCGAGCTGTTGATGACGTGCTTCCTCGGCAAGCAGGGCAAGGTCTACCGGCTGGTGCCGGCGGCCGACTGAGCGGCCGTGGCCGGGTCGATCGGCAGCGCACGAGCGGGCATCTACCTGAACCACGCGGGCACGTCGTGGCCGAAACCCGAGGGCGTCGCCGAGGCGGTCGCGGCGGCGCTCGCGGCGCCGCCGCCCGACAAGCGCGAAGGCTTCCGGGCGGAGCG
>CALKYL010000403.1 GCA_938003515.1 uncultured bacterium | reverse complement strand
GCCGCTGCACGAGCTGCCGTACGTCGTCGTCGGCCCGTTCCACACCAACACGCGCGAAGGGGTGCGCCGCGCGCGCGAGATCCTGCGGCGCGCGAAGAGCCCGAACCGGCAGATCCTGATGATCACCGACGGCAAGCCGTCGGCGCTGACCGAGCCCGACGGCACGATCTACAAGAACCCGATGGGACTCGACCGGCGCATCGTCAACAAGACCCTGGAGGAGGCCGGCCAGTGCCGCCGGCTCGGCATCCCGATCACGACGATCATGCTGACCCGGGACCCGACGCTGGTGCGGTTCGTCGAGCAGTTCACCGAGGAGAACCACGGGCGCGCGTTCTACGCGAGTCCCGACGACCTGAGCTCGTTCGTGCTGGTCGACTTCGTGCAGAACCGGCGACGCCGGGCGCGCTGAGCCGGGCTACCGCTCGGCGAACACCCGGTGCTTCGGGTCGCCGCCGGAGATCAGGTAGGCGATCAGGTCCTGCAGCTCGTCCGCGTTCATCAGCGCGATCGTGCCTGGCGGCATCATCGACCGCGGCGACAGCTCGATGTCGACGACCTGGTCGGCGGGCCGCCGTTCGAGGTTGCCGAAGTCGTAGGGGTCGGTGGCCACCGCGATCTCCTGCTCGTTGGCGTAGATCACGCGCCCCCACAGCGTCTGGCCGTCGGCCAGCCGGACCGTGCTGGCCTGGAACTGCTCCGCGATCGTGTCGCTCGGCTCGCAGATCGCGACCAGCATGTCGCGGATCGAGAAGCGGCTCGCGAGCGAACCGAGGTCGGGCCCGGCGTAGCCGCCGGAGCCCGCGAACCGGTGACACGCGACGCAGCGGCCGGCGGCGAACATCTTCTCGCCGTTCTCGAAGTCGCGCCCGCGCGGCTCGGCCGCGAACAGCTCCATGGCCGCGCCGAGCGTCCAGCCGCCCGGCGGCCCAACCGGCATCGGCAGCTCGCCGAGGTCGACGGTGGCCACGTCGCCGAGCAGCCAGGCGACGGCCGCCGCGTCCTCCGCCGGCAGGTGCGCGATCGCGTCGTCGCGGATCGCGCGGATGTAGCCCGCGAAGCTCTTGCCGCCGCTCTTCGCCAGCGTGTCGCGCAGCCAGCCGAAGTACCACTTGCGGTCGCCGAGGCTCCAGCCGCTCCGCACGCGCCGCAGCGCGTAGGCGAAGTGGATGTTCCGGCTGTTGGGCGTATTCGCCATCGCCTCGAGGATCGCCTTGCCGTACTCGTGCCGCGCGAGCAGCGCCGCGTCGTAGGTCATCGCCTCCGTCTCGGTGACCTTCATCAGGGCGATCGTCTCCGCGACCACCGTCGGCGCGTCGAGGTGCGCGAGCAGCCGGCAGAGCTCGGCGTCGAGCTCGTCGTCCCCGGCGGGATAGAACGCGTCCAGCGCGGCGACGACCGCGTCGGCTTCGGCCGCCGACGGCGGGTCGAGCCGGATCAGGCACAGCGAATACGCGCGCAGCAGCGCGAGCCGGTCCTCGCGACCGAGGTCGCCGAAGCGGATCGAACCCAGCTTGGCCAGCACGCGGCTCGCGAGCGACGGGGCGCCGTGCCGGCACAGCGCGACCACCGCGTGGATCGCGGCGCGCGCATCGGTCTCCCGGAACACGCGCTCCTGCCAGTGCACGAGGTCCTGGTTCTCGATCGCGAGGCGCGCCGCGTAGCGGATCTCGCGGTCGGCGTGCGCGAGGTGCGGCCACGCCTCGTCGACCGCAGCGGCGCCGCCGGCGTCGCTGCCGTGCCAGGCCTCGAGCCGGTGCCGCAGGTCGCGCAGCGGCTGGTTCTCGACCATGCGCCGCGGCGGACCGGGGTCTCTGCGGGGGCCGACGTAGCGAACGCGGTAGAGCCCCGACGCCGTGTTGCGCCCGCCGGTCACGAAGTACATGTGCCCGTCGGGCCCGAAGCGCATCGCCGCGATGTTCAGCGGCGTGCCGTGCAGGAACTCCTTCGCTTCGCCCGTGTAGCTCGAACCGCGTTCGCGCAGCTCGAGCGTGTAGACGGTGCCGAACGTCCAGTCGCACAGGAACAGCTGCTCGCGATACTCGTCGGGGAACGCCGCGTCGTAGCCGAACGCGATCGCCGTCGGCGAGCCCGGCCCGATGTCCAGCACCGCGCCGTTGCCGTCCGGGTAGTGGTCCGGCCACTTCGCCGAGCCCGCGCGCCAGCCGAACTCCGCCGCCGACGTGACGTGCACGACGCGCGTCGGCCGGTACCACGGACTGCCGATGTCGAACTCGAGGTCCGAGTCGTACGTGAACAGCTCGCCTTCGCGGTTGATCGCGAGGTCGACGGAGTTGCGCAGCCCGGACGCGATCATCGTCCAGTCCGCGCCGTCGGGAGAGATGCGGCAGATCCAGCCCCCCGGGGCGCGGATGCCGCGGGCGTGGCCCTGCGGATCCGGGATCGCGGGCAGCAGCGAGTCCTCGGCCCAGACCGGCGGCTGCAGGCTGTGCACGCCGTCCGGCACCCGCGAATGGTTGCCCGACACGAGGTAGAGCGCCCGTCCGTCCGCGGTCCGCACGATCGAGTGCGCCGAGTGCTCCCACCCCGGATACAGCTGCTTCAGCAGCGTGAACTCGTCGTAGGCGTCGTCACCGTCGGTGTCGCGGATGCGGTAGAAGCCCCGCATCGTCGACATGTAGAGGCTGTCGAACGCGTGCAGGAAGCCGAGCGCGCCGGCGACCGTGCGCTTGCCCCAGGCGACCGGCACGAACGGGAAGCCGGCGAGGCTCTCCACGCGGACCGGGCGGTCGGGCTCGTCGGCCGGCGGCAGCGTGACCCGGAACACGCCCTTGTCGTCCTGATCGGAGACGATCAGCCGACCGGCCGGATCGAAGGCCATCGCGACCCACGAGCCCTCCGAAGGCAATACGGAGTGGAGCAGCTCCGCGTCGAAGCCGGGGCGCAGCGTGATCCCGGTGTCGGGATCGAGCACGAACCCGTCCGTGCCGGCTGCCGGCGCCTGCGCGCAGAGCCACGGCGGAACGAGACCGGCGAGGATCGCGAAGCGCAGCATGCCGGGGACGATAGCGCCCGCGGCGCGCGCCGCGACGGCGAGCCGGCCTACTGCACGACGGTGACGAACGCGGGCGTCGCCTGCCAGGGCAACACGCGGATGTCGACGCCGCGCCACCAGACGGTCGCGTGCCGGACCTGCGGGTCGTTCGGCACCGTGAACGTGAAGTCGGCGTTGCCCTGGGCGTCGCCGATCCGGAGGTCGAAGATCGCCGCGCCGAGGAAGCCGAGCGCCGGCTGTTCGACGACGGGGATCTGCGCCGGGCCGACGATCTCCGCGGCGCCGTAGAACACGTGCCAGTCGCCGGGGTCGCCGGTCATGGTCGTCGTGAACGGCGCGCCGATGCGCATGTCGACGGACGTGCGCACGCCGATGACGTGGCCGAAGGCGACGGCGCCGTCGAGCGCGCCGATCGTCGTCGCCCGGTGCAGCCGCACCGGGGCCGGCTGAGACGCCGGGGGTGCCTGGACCGCGGCGCCGACCGCGGCCGTGAGCGGATGGAAGCCGCCGACCAGCGTGCAGTCGACGAGCCAGACGCGCGCCGACGTCGCAGCGACCGCGGCGACGTGCAGCGCGGCGCTCGGGTGCGGCGCCGTCGCCGGCCACCCGCCGAACAAGCCGCAGTCCGACAGGCTCGCGCGGCCGGCGCCGACCACTTCGATCGCGCCGTGTTCGACGCCGGCGCCCCCGCCCGCCGCCGTCGCGAAGACGCCTTCGCTCGCGTGCAGGTAGGAGTCCTGGACGCGCACGGCGCTCGCGGCCGCCGCCAGCGCCGACGACCAGCGCAGCGCGACCATGCAATCGACGCAGCGCACGCCGGTCGCCGTGCGCAGCGTGCAGCGCTCCATCGACGTCATGCCTCCGGTCAGCGTCAGCTGCGGCGCCTCGATGTCGAGGCCGGCGAGGTGCACGCGGTCCGCGGGCCCGAGCGCGATCGACATCGGCGCGGCCGCGACGACCTGCACGAACGCGCCCGGCTCCGCGGTGATCGTCAACGGTTTCCCGACGACGAAGCCCGGATACGCGCCGGCGGCGACCAGCACGACGTCCTTCGGCGCGGCGGCGTCGACCGCGGCCTGGATGGTCGCAAGGTG
>CALKYL010000402.1 GCA_938003515.1 uncultured bacterium | reverse complement strand
CAGCACCTCGGCACGCTCGGCACGGGCAACCACTTCGTCGAGCTGTGCCTCGACGAAGACCAGCGGGTCTGGGTCATGCTGCACTCGGGCTCGCGCGGGGTCGGCAACCGCATCGGCACGCACTTCATCCAGCTCGCCAAGAAGGACATGCAGCGGCACCTGCACCAGCTGCCCGACAAGGACCTCGCCTACTTCACCGAAGGAGCCGAGCACTTCGACGACTACGTGTTCGCGGTCGACTGGGCGCAGCGCTTCGCGCGCACCAACCGCGACCTGATGATGGCGGCGATCCTCGCCGCGCTCGCGCGCCGCGACGACCTGCCGAAGTTCACCCACGGCGAGGTCGCCGTGAACTGCCACCACAACTACGTGCAGCTCGAGCAGCACTTCGGCGACGACGTCTTCGTCACCCGCAAGGGCGCCGTGCGCGCCGGCGCGGGCGAACTCGGCATCGTGCCGGGCTCGATGGGTGCCAGGAGCTACATCGTGCGCGGCAAGGGCAACCCCGACAGCTTCCACTCGTGCAGCCACGGCGCCGGTCGCGTCATGTCGCGCGGCGAGGCGTTCCGCCGCTTCACGGTCGCCGACCACGTCGCGGCGACCGAGGGCGTCGAGTGCCGCAAGGACGACAAGGTGCTCGACGAGACCCCGATGGCCTACAAGGACATCGACGCGGTGATGCGCGCGCAGCAGGATCTGGTCGAGGTCGTGCACACCCTGAAGCAGGTCGTCTGCGTGAAGGGCTGACCGTGCTGCAGATCGACGGCTCGCTCGGTGAGGGTGGCGGCCAGGTCCTGCGCACGTCGCTCGCGCTGTCGCTCGTGACCGGGACGCCGGTCTCGATCGTCGGCATCCGCGCGCGGCGGCGGCGACCGGGGCTGATGCGGCAACACCTGACCTGCGTGCTCGCGGCGGCCGCCGTCGGCGACGCGCGGGTCGACGGCGCGGCGCTGGACTCGCGCGCGATCGAGTTCGCGCCGGGCCGCGTGCGCGGCGGCGATCACCGCTTCACGGTCGGCACCGCCGGCAGCACGACGCTGGTGCTGCAGACGGTGCTGCCGGCGCTGCTCCACGCGCCCGCTCCTTCGACCGTGACGATCGCCGGCGGCACGCACAACCCGATGGCGCCGCCGTACGACTTCGTCGCACGCGCGTTCGCGCGGGCGCTGCGCCACATGGGCGCGAAGCTCGACGTACAGCTGCTGCGCCACGGCTTCGCGCCGGCCGGCGGCGGCGCTATTGCCTCGAACATCGGCCCGTCTCGGCTCTGTCCGACCTCGTTTCTCGCCCGCACGTCCGGGCTGCGCGGCGCGCGCGCGCTGCTGGCCAACCTGCCCCGGCACGTCGCCGAACGCGAGCTCGCCGTCGTGCGCCGGCGGCTCTCGGTGCACCCAGAGCAGCTGCGCGTCGAGGAGGTCGACGCCGAGGGGCCTGGCAACATGCTGCTGGTCGAGCTGCCGGGAGACCCGTTCGACGAGGTCGTCGCGATCGCCGGCGAGCGGGGCAAGCCCGCCGAGCAGGTCGCGGAGGAGGCGTGCGGCCGCGCCGAGGCGCTGCTCGGAACGGGAGCGGCCGTCGGCGAGCACCTCTCCGACCAGCTGCTGCTGCCGCTCGCGATCGCCGGCGGCGGTGCGATGCGCACCGTCGCGCCGAGCCTGCACGCCCGAACCAACGCCGCGGTCATCGAGCGTTTCCTGCCGGTGCGCTTCGAGCAGCGCGAGGACCGCGACGGCAGCTGGGTCGTCGAGTGCCGCAGCAGGTCCTGAGCCGCGCTCAGCCGAGGCCGGGCAGGCCGTCGATGCTGGCGGCGTTCTTCTTGCGCACGTAGTCGGCGACGCCCTGTTCTCCCTTCTGCTCGGCCCACTTCGGCAGCTCGTCGCGTTCGGCCTCGAAGCGGTAGCGCGGCACGCCGAAGCCGCACGAGTCGGCGATGCGCGTCAGCTCGACGCGCAGGATCGCGCGCGCGCCGGGCCGGCGGCCGCCGAGGCGCTGCTGCAGGCCGGCGAACTCCTCGTGGCTCGCGGTCAGCACCTCGCCCCGGCCGTGCAGCCGCACGATGCGCGGCGGCCCTTCGAAGGCGCAGAACATCAGGCAGATCCGCCCGTTGTCGCGCAGGTGTGCCGCGGTCTCGACGCCGCTGCCGGTGAAGTCGACGTAGGCGACGGTGGTCGGCCCGAGCACGCGGAACGAGTCGCGGCCCTTCGGCGAGCAATTGACGTGACCGCCGTCACCCGACGGCGCGGTCGCGACGAAGAAGACGTGCTGCGCCCGGAGCCACGCGGCGAGGGCGTCGTCGATGACGGGATGGATCTTGCCCACGGTCGAACGCTACCGGAGGTGACCCAGACGGGCCACGGAGCTACCGGAGCCCACGGTCACGGCGTACCCTGGGTCCCGCGCCCGGAACGCACGGTCCGTCTCCCGACCCATGGCCACAACCCGCACTGTCGTCCTCGTCCTGCTGGCGTCGTCCGCCGCCGCAGCCCAGGCCGCCGCAGCCCAGCAGGCGCCGACCCTGGAAGAAGCGATGGCCCGCTACGAGCAGGTCATGGAGCGGAAGGTCTTCCGCTACCACACGGACGGCCGCGACAAGCTGGCGCAGACGCGCGATCCGGCGGCCCTCGAGATCCTCGCGAAGGACTACAAGCGTCCGGTCGACTACGAGCAGCACGCGCGCTATCAGATCGCGACCCTCATCGGGAGGCACTTCCAGGGCGCCGAGTTCGCGCCCGCGCTGCGGGCGCTCCGGGAGGCACACGACGACCCCGAGGACACCTGGCTGTGGGTGCAGCTGCTGCGCCGCGAGATCGACGCGCTCGGCGACGACCAGGCGCTGGCGATCGCCCGCGACGCCAAGAAGCCCCACGAACGCGCGGCGGCGATCGCCGCGCTCGGGATCTCCGACCGCGGAGACCTGAAGAGCGCGATCGTCGCGAACTGCGCGTCGTTCCCGCGGCGCGACGGCGACCGCATGCTGGTGCTCGGCGCCATGACCGGCGCGCTGTGGGAGCAGCGCAAGCGGGTCAACACCGAGGAGTATCGCGAGGCGCTGCGCGCCTACATCGGCCTGCTCGGCGACGACGTCGACCTCGAGCAGACGGCCAAGGTGCAGATGGCCCGCCACCTGCAGTGGATCCTGAACGGCCCCGCGCAGTTCGTGAATCCCGAGCCGTGGCTCGAGCTGCTCGAGCGCGGCGACGTCAAGAAGCCGACCGACGTGCGCACCTCGGCGCAGCCGCGCTTCTTCGGCATCGAGACCGAGGGCGAGCGCTTCTGCTACGTCGTCGACATGTCGGACTCGATGTGCAAGGAGATCGACCCGGACGCGCGGCCGAGGGGTCCGATCACCGGGCCGAAACCGAAGCGGTCCAAGCGCAGCATGGTGCTCGACGAGAGCGACCTGCCGTGGCACGCGATCCGCACCCGCTGGGACCTCGCGCGCGAGCAGCTGAGCATCTCGCTGTCGCGCCTGTCGTCGGACAAGCACTTCAGCATCGTCTGGTTCGGCGACGAGGCCGGCACGCTCGACGCGACCCCGGGGCTCGTCAAGGCGACGCGCGGCAACATCAAGCGCGCGCTCGACGAGCTCGACGCGATCGCGGTCGGCCCGCCGACCGACATCGCGCCGGACGGCAGGCTGCGCGGCAAGACGGCGCTGCACTCCGGCCTGCGCCTCGCGTTCGGGCTCGCCGGCCGTGGCTTCGTCGAGGAGGCCGCCTACGTCGCGAAGGGGCCGCTGACCGAGGGCTGCGACACGGTGTTCCTCTTGTCCGACGGGGCGCCGTCGTGGGACGGCTTCCCGATCCTGGACAAGGACTACGGCGAGGACCTGATCGTGCGGGACACCGAATATGCCGAGCAGGTGCAGCGCAGCCCGCAGGTGCTCTACCACGGGCCGTACGTCGACCCGGCGTGGATCCTCGACGATCTCCGGCGCATGAACGCCTTCCGCCGCATCCGCCTGCACTGCGTCGGCCTCGGCGAGGCCAACGAGGACCTCTTCGTGTTCACGGTCGAGAACGTCTCCCTGAAGAAGGGCGAGCGAATGGTGCTCCCGATCGAGACCTTCGAGCTCGACGAGGGGATGTTCCAGTGGGGCCTCTACGCGGC
>CALKYL010000401.1 GCA_938003515.1 uncultured bacterium | reverse complement strand
TTTTTTGTTTTTGCGTTTTCCTTTTTTTGGAGTTGTTCGCTACTTGTCGCTCTTCAGATCTCCCTTCTTTACGCCGCGCAGCAGCAGGCCCACGTTGTCGCCCGCCTGCCCTTCGTCGAGCGTCTTCTGGAACATCTCGACGCCGGTGACCGTGGTCGGACGCGTCTCACGGATGCCGACGACCTCGATCGACTCGCCGACCTTGATGCGGCCGCGCTCGACGCGACCGGTCGCGACCGTGCCGCGACCCTCGATCGAGAACACGTCCTCGACCGGCATCAGGAACGGCTTGTCGACGTCGCGCTGCGGCTCCGGGATCGCCTCGTCGATCGCGTCCATCAGCTCGAAGATGCACTTGCTGTCGGGGTTGTCCGGACCCGGGTCCTTGGTCTGCAGCGCCTTGAACGACGCGCCGCGCACGACCTTCGCGTCGTCGCCCGGATACTCGTACTTGTTGAGCAGCTCGCGGATCTCCATCTCGACGAGGTCGAGCAGCTCCGGATCGTCGACGAGGTCGCACTTGTTGAGGTAGCAGACGATCGCCGGCACGCCGACCTGGCGGGCCAGCAGCACGTGCTCCTTCGTCTGCGGCATCGGGCCGTCGTCCGCCGCGACCACCAGGATCGCGCCGTCCATCTGCGCGGCGCCGGTGATCATGTTCTTGACGTAGTCGGCGTGACCCGGGCAGTCGACGTGCGCGTAGTGACGGTTCTTCGTCTCGTATTCGACGTGCGCGGCCGAGATCGTCACGACGCGGGTCGCGTCGCGGACGGTGCCGCCCTTCGCGACCGACGCATACTCCTTGTAGTTGGCGAGCCCGACCGCGGCCAGCGTGTAGGTGATGGCCGCCGTCGTCGTGGTCTTGCCGTGGGCAACGTGCCCGATCGTCCCCACGTTGACGTGAGGCTTGGTTCTGGTGAAGGTTTCCTTGGCCATGGGTCTGGGCTCGGTGGGGTCGGAGTGGAGTAGGTGCAGTCTGCGGGTGCCGGACGCGCCGATGCGAGCGCCGAGCCCGCTCCACGCAGGGGCCTCGGTCACGCAGCGGTGCGGCGCGGAGGATGGAGCTGCTAGTGGGACTTGAACCCACGACCTCCTCCTTACCAAGGAGGTGCTCTACCACTGAGCTATAGCAGCACGCGAACGAAGAAAGAACGAACGACGCCGGCGATCGGGAGCGGGCTCCCGCCGGCCGGAGGGCGAACTGGAGCGGGTGAAGGGAATCGAACCCTCACAACCAGCTTGGAAGGCTGGGGCTCTACCATTGAGCTACACCCGCCTGAGCTCCGCCCGCCGGCGCGGCGGACCGCTCGGCGGCGAGCGGGGCTCGCCGGCGCCAGCGGCCCGACTCGACAGCGTCCGACTTGTCAGCCGCGCGAACGACCTCCGGGATCCCGACGGACCGCGGAGAGCTTGGTGGGCGGAGCAGGATTCGAACCTGCGAAGGCAGAGCCACCAGATTTACAGTCTGGCCCAGTTGACCGCTTTGGTATCCGCCCGGGCGAGCCGTGCGCGCTTCCTCCCTCCGCACCCGACCCGCGTGGCGCGCTCGTCCCGGTGGACCCGTTGCATCCTGGAGCTAGCGATGGGACTCGAACCCATAACCTCCAGATTACAAATCAGGTGCTCTACCAGTTGAGCTACGCTAGCGGGTAGCTGCGGCGGAAAGGACGGAGGAAGATACCGACGCCCTAGGGCAGTTCAAGGCCGGCGGGGACCATTTTTCGGCGTCTGGCAACCGCTTGCGCGCGTTCGCTCACCCGCCGGCGGCCGCGTCCTCCGCCCGCCGCTCCGGCCCGGCGAGCCGCTGCACCGTCGCGCTGAATCGCAACAGGTCGAAGGGCTTGCGCAGGACCTCGCGCACGAACGGCAGCGCGCGCAGCCGCTCCTCGACCGCCCCGGTGACGAAGCCGGAGACCACGACGGCGGGCGGCGGCGCCGGCAGGTCGCGCAGCGACTCGAGCACCTCGAGCCCCGAGCGGCCGGGCATGTCGAGGTCGCAGACGAAGACGCGCAGGTCGGCGCGGCGCGCGAGCCGGCTCGCTTCGTGGCCGTCCCACGCGTGGATCGGCTCGAGCCCGGCCTGCTGCAGCACCTCGCCCAGGAGCCCGCCGACGGCCCGGTCGTTGTCGGCGATCAGCACGGTCACGCCGTCACCTCGCGTCTCGCGGAGCAGCCCACGGCCGGGAGCGTAGCGCGCCGACCGCGCCGGGCCAACCGCGCACCCGGCCGACGGGCCGACCGCCGCCGTGGCCCGCCCCGCGTCACGCGCCGAGCGGCTGCAGCCAGGACACGTCCTCGAACGGCACCTCCATCCGGACCTTGCCGTAGTCGACGACGACCAGCTCCTTGACCTTTTCGACCTTGTGCACCGAGCACAGGCGCCCCCACCGCGGCAGGAACACCTGGTCCCCCTTCTTGAGCCGATGGCAGAACGCCATGCGGCGGCGGTGCAGCGCGGCGTCCTTCAGCAGCCCGTCGACGACCTTCTTGAGGGCGCGCGCGCGCTCGCCGTGCTGCCCCGGCGCCTGCGTCAGCGCGACCAGCGGGTCCTGCATCGCGGCCTGCGCGCGGCGCAGCTCCTGCTCGACGACGCCGTCGGCCTCCTCCTGCAGCCAGTTCTCCTTGCGCACGGCCTCGGCGAGCCGCTCCTCGAGCGCGGCCTTGTGCTGCTCGACCTCGCGCGAGCGATCGGCGGTGCGCTGCCGGTCGGCCTCGGCGTCGCGCCGCGCGACCTGCACCCGCTCGATCAGGTCGTCGAGCGTGCGGTCGCGCACGCCGAGCAGGCCGCGCGCGCGCGCGACGATCGCCGCCGGCATGCCGACGCGCTCGGCGATGTCGAGCGCGTGGCTGTTGCCCGGGATGCCGAGGTCGAGCCGGTAGAGCGGTCGCAGCGTGCGGCCGTCGAACGCCATCGAGCCGTTCTCGGCGCCCGGGTGCTGGTAGGCGAAGTCCTTGAGCCGCCCGAGGTGCGTCGTCACGACCGCGAACACGCGCGCCTCGACGAGCGCCTCGAGCACCGCGTAGCCGAGCACCGAGCCCTCCTCCGGGTCGGTGCCGGCGCCGAGTTCGTCGAGCAGCACCAGCGCGTCCGGCGCCGCCTGCTCCACGCAGCGCGCGATGCGCTGCACGTGCGAGCTGAACGTCGACAGGTTCTGCGCGATCGCCTGTTCGTCGCCGATGTCCGCGCGCACCGCGCGGAAGAACGGCATCTCGGCGCCTTCGGCGGCGGGGATCGGCACGCCGCTGACCGCCATCAGGGCCAGCAGCCCGACGGTCTTGAGCACGACCGTCTTGCCGCCGGTGTTCGGGCCGGTGACGACCAGCAGGTGGTGCGGGTCGCCGAGCGCGACGTCGAGCGGCACGATGTCGTCGGCGCGCGCGCCCTGCAGCAGCAGCGGGTGCCGGGCAGAGCGCAGCCGCAGCGGGCCGTCGGCCGAAACGCGCGGCACGGTGAAGCCGTCGGCGGCGACCAGCCGCGCCTTGGCCTGCAAGAGGTCCGCCGCCGCGACGAACAGGACCGCCGCGTCGATCTCGGCGCCGTAGCGGCGCAGCCCGCGCGCGGCGTCGGCGAGCACGACCTGGATCTCGTGGCTCTCGGCGCGCTGCGCGTCGGACAGCCGGTTGGCCGCCTCGACGACCTCCTCGGGCTCGACGAACAGCGTCGCGCCCGACGCGCTGCGATCGTGCAGCACGCCGCGCACGCGCTGCCGGAAGTCGGTCTTCAGCTGCAGCACCGGCCGGCCGTTGCGCCACGCCGGCTCCGGCGCCTGCAGGCAGCGCCGCACCTCCGCGTCGGCGAGCACGCGCTGCATCGCGGCGTCGACCGACTGCCGCTCCTGCTCGATGCGCCGCCGCGCCGCGGCGAGCCTGGCCGAGGCCGAGTCGAGCACCTCGCCGCGGTCGTCGACGAGCTGCTCGAGCTCGGCGACGAGGTCCTCGAGGACCGGCGCGGACGCGGCGAAGCGCGACAGCGCCTCGCCGCCGGCCCCGCACCATCGGCGGCAGCGGTCGGCCGTGCGCAGGACGCGCTTCAGATCGGCGAGGTCGCGGGCCTGCAGCGCGTGCTCGCCGGCGGCGAAGCGCCCCAGCCACGAGCGCACCTCGACCGCG
>CALKYL010000400.1 GCA_938003515.1 uncultured bacterium | reverse complement strand
CAGGCGCACCAGCGCCGTCGAGAGCGCGTCGGGGTCCTCTTCGCAAGCGAAGCCCGGCACCTCCCCCGGCCGCCGCTCCGCCAAGAGGTGCGGCAGGATGCCGCGCCGCGTCGCGACGACCGGCAGGCCGAACGCCATCGCGTCCGACACCGCGCGGCAGGTACCGTCGCTGCCCGGCACCAGGAACAGGAACGCGTCGAGGGCGCGCAGGGCGCGGTCGTAGTCGGCGCCCTTCCGGTAGCCCGGCAGGACGACGTGCGCGGCGAGGCCGAGCTCTCGCACCGGCGCTCGGACGAGCGCCTCGGTGTCCTCGGCGTTGCCGCGGCCGAGCAGCACGAAGCGCGCGCGCGGCACGCGGTCGACGACGCGCCGCGCGGTCGCCCACAACAGGTCGAAGCGGCGGTGCGGCTGGATGCGCGCCGTGATGCCGACGGCGAGATCGTCCGGGCCGAGGCCGAACTCCGCGCGCGATTCGGGGCCGTCGACGCGGCGCGGCTCGGTGACCGGCGCCTGCGGCCGGACGCGCGCCTCGTCGAGCGCGAAGCGGGCGACGACGCCCGCGCGCGCGGCGTCGGTGGGCGCGAGCACGGCGTCGGTGCGCCAGCACGCCGCGCGTTAGCGCCAGCCGCGCGGCGGGGCCTCGGGTTCGTAGAGCGTGCGCACGATCACGGGCCGCGGCCGGAGCCGGCGGCACGCGAGCGCCGCCAGCAGGTGGTCGGCTGGCTGATGGCAGTGCAGCAGCGCGAGGCGGTCGCGGCGGATCAGGCGCCGCAGCGCGCGCACGTCGCGCAGCAGCGAAGGCACGTGGAAGTGCTTGCGCAGTTCGAGGCCGGTGACGACCGGCAGCCGCCAGCGCCACAGCTCCTCTGCGAGGCGTTGTTCGCCGCCGCGGTGCACGAACGAGCCCTGCGCGAACACGACGTCGAGGCCGAGCGCGCGCAGCCGGGCGGCCGCGCGGATCGCCGGGTCGGCGGGCCCCGTCCACTTGTAGTTCGCGAACAGGTGCAGGATCCGCGCGGAGTGCACGCTGGGCGCCGCGGGACTGCTCACGCCGCCCCCTGGCGCGCGCGCGGCCGGCGCCACAGCCGCCAGTACTTGCGCCAGTCGGTGTAGGCCGCCATCGCGGCGACGACGAAGCCGCGCCAGCCGTCGAGGAAGCCGAGCTTGAGCACGAGGCCCTTGACCAGCACCGCCGGCGGCCGCACGAGCAGGTCCAGCACGCTCGCGCGGCGGCCCTCCGCGGCGAGCGCGTCGGCGGCGATGCGCGAGAACGAGTCGATCGTGCGCCGGTGGTGCGCGAAGTCGCGGTAGCTCAGGTGCTCGATGCCCTCGACGAGCCGTTCGACGCGCGCGCCGGCCGCCATCTCGACGCGGTCGTGCGGGTTGCGCCCGCCCCACCGCCCCCTGCGCCGGTCGAACAGCCGCAGCTTGCGGTCGGGCACGAACAGGCCGTGGCGCAAGACGCGGCCGAGGTAGTGGTTGTGCCGCGGCATCTCGTATCCGTCGGCGCGCCGCGGGTCGCACGAGAGCGCCTTCACCCGCGCCTGCAGCGCCTCGGTGCAGCGCTCGTCGGCGTCGAGGCAGAAGACCAGGTCGTGCGCAGCGAGTTCGACGGCGCGCTGCTTCTGCTCCTTGTGGCCCGGGAACGGCGCGTTCAGGACCACGCGCGCCCCGAGGCCCGCGGCGATCTCGCGCGTGCCGTCGGTGCTGCCGCTGTCGACCACCACGACCTCGTCGCAGAACGACAGCGAGCGCACGCAGTCGGCGATCCGGTCGGCCTCCTGGAAGCAGATCACGCAGCCGCTGATCGGCGCGCGCTCCGCTTCAGCCACCGGCGGCCTCCCGGCCGCCCGCGGCGGCGTTGTCCGGCGGATCGTCCGGCGGATCGGTCGGCGCGCGCTCCCCGGCGCCGCGGCGCGCGGCGTCGCCGCCCAGCATGCGCTCGTGGATCACGCGCAGGGACGCCTGGATCTCGAGCAGCCGGCGGCCCCAGTCCTGCAGCCGTCCGTCCTGCTCGACGGCGCCCGCCGCGGCCTTCATGACGCGGTGCCGCTCCTCCGGCGACAGGCCGAGCTTCTCGTGCAGCAGGTACTGGTTGCTGTAGCCGAGCACCTGGTTCCACCGCAGCAGCTCGAGCACCTGGCCGAGCAGCTCGCAGAGCTGCAGCTCGGCCTCGGTGAGGCCCATGGACTGGGCCTTCTGCTTGCGGCGGCGGTTGGACGTCACGAGAGAGGTGGGAGCGCGCGCGGCGGCCGGGGCCGAGGCCGCCGCGCGGGGGTCGACGTGCGGCTCAGCGCGCCTTCGCGAGGTTCTGGTTGGCGAAGTCCCAGTTCACGAGGTGCGTGAGGAACGTCTTGATGTAGTCCGGCCGGCGGTTCTGGAAGTCGAGGTAGTAGGCGTGCTCCCAGACGTCCATCGTCAGGAGCGGCGTCACGCCCGGCTGGGTCAGCGGCGTCTCGGCGTTCGGCGTCTTCTTGACCGCGAGCTTGCCGTTCTCGACCACGAGCCAGGCCCAGCCGCTGCCGAACTGCGTCGCGCCGGCCTGGCTGAACAGCTCGACGAACTTGTCGTAGCCGCCGAGGTCCTGGTCGATCTTCTTGGCGATGTCGCCGGTCGGCTTGCCGCCGCCCTTGGGCTTCATCGACTGCCAGTAGAACGTGTGGTTCCACACCTGCGCGGCGTTGTTGAAGATGCCGGCCTTGTCGGGCTTGCCGGCGGTCTTCTTGACGATGTCCTCGAGCGGCATGTTCGCGAACTCGGTGCCCTCGATCAGCTTGTTGCCGTTCGTGACGTAGGCCTGGTGGTGCTTGCCGTAGTGGAAGTCGAGGGTCTGGACGTTGATGTGCGGGGACAGCGCGTCCTTCGGATACGGGAGGGGAGGAAGTTCGAGTGCCATGGGTCGATCGGGGGCTCGGGAACGGAAGGAAGTCGGTGACGGAGCGAAGTGGCGGCGCGCACCGGGCGGGGACCCGGCCGGCGCGCGAACGCACGACGATAGGCCATGGGCGCTCCGCCCGAAACCGTTTCGCGGCCCGGCGCCCGCTCCCTGCTACGTTGGCGCCATGAGCGAAGATGCGAACGCGTCTCCCGGGCGCGACGCCGACCTGCCCGGCTTCGCCCGCCTGCTCGCGACGGTCGCGCGGCTGCGCGCGCCCGACGGCTGCCCGTGGGACCGCGAGCAGACCGAGGCGACGATGGCGCCGCACCTGCTCGAGGGGGCGTTCGAGGCGGCCGCCGCGATCCGCCGCGCCGACCCGGCGGCGATCGGAGAGGAGCTCGGCGACGTTCTGGTCAACGTCGCGATCCTGTGCGCGATCGCGGGCGAGCGCGGCGGCCCCGACGCCGACGCCGTCGCCGCGGCCGCTGCCGACAAGCTCGTGCGACGCCACCCCCACGTGTTCGGCGACCGCCGCGCCGAGAGCGCCGAGCTCGCCTACGCGCACTGGGAGCGCGAGAAGCGCCGCGAGCAGGCCCGGGACGGCGCGGCGAGGGGCGCGCTCGCCGGCGTGCCGGTCGCCCTGCCGGCCCTGCTGCGCGCGTTCCGCGTCGGACAGAAGGCCGCCAA
>CALKYL010000399.1 GCA_938003515.1 uncultured bacterium | reverse complement strand
GCGGCAGGGCCGCGGGCACGCGGCGACCGGCGCGTGTCACCTGTCGCTGTCCCCGGCGCTCTCGACCGTCGCGCTCCTCGTGTCGCGCCACGCGCTCGCCGATCGGCTGCGGCGGACGCCCGCGGCCGCGGTCCCGGTCTGAGCGGCGTCAGCCGCCGCGCGTATGCATCTCGAGGTGCGGGTCCTGGCGCAGCCGCGCGGCGGCGGCGAGCGGCGCCCGGTCCGGCAGGCCGGCGCGGACCTCGGCGCCGCGGTCTCTGCGGCCCGACCAGACCTCGTGCAGCCGGGCGCGGCTCGCCGTGTCGTCGGCGCCGCTGCGCAGGAGCCCGCGCAGGTCGGTGCCCTCGGTCGCGTAGAGGCACGTGAACCACATGCCGTCGGCCGTCAGCCGCGCCCGGTCGCAGGTCGCGCAGAAGGGCTGGGTGACCGACGCGATGACGCCGAACGTCGTGCCGTCGCCCAGCTCGAAGCGTTCGGCCGGCGCGCTGTCGGTGCGCGGCAGCGCGCGGACGGGGCCGAACGCCCGTGCGAGCAGCTCGAGCACGCGCTGGCGCGAAACGACGCGGTCCATGTTCCAGCGCGTCGCGCCGCCGACGTCCATGTATTCGGTGAAGCGGCTCCCGGCGCCGATCGACCGCGCGTGGTAGAGCAGCGCCGGGAGCGCCACGTCGTTGACGCCCGCGATGACGACGGTGTCGAGCTTGGTCTCCCGGAAGCCCGCGGCGCGCGCCGCCTCGATCCCGGCGAGCACGCGCGGCAGGTCGTCGCGACGGGTCAGCATCCGGAACGTCTCGCGGTCGAGCGTGTCGATGCTGACGGTGACCCGCCGCAGGCCGGCGTCGCGCAGCGCGACCGCGTGGCGGTCGAGCAGCACCCCGTTGGTCGTCATCGCCAGCTCGTCGATGCCGGGGCGCCCGGCGAGCATGCGCACCAGGTCGACGACGTCGGCGCGCAGCAGCGGCTCGCCGCCGGTCAGCCGGACCTTGTCGACGCCGAGCGCCGCGAACTGGTCGACGAGCCGCGTCGTCTCCTCGAAGGTCAGCACGTCGCGCTTGGGCAGCCAGACGTAGTCCTCCTCCGGCATGCAGTACTGGCAGCGGAGGTTGCAGCGGTCGGTGACCGACAGGCGCAGGTTGCGCAGCGGCCGACCGAAGCGGTCTTGCACGGCGGACATCGGCGCGACGACGATAGCAGGTCGGCCCGCGATGGGCAGCCCGGTCACTCCGGCAGCCGGCGCGCGGCCTGGTGGAGCCGGCCCAGCTGCCGCTGCGACGGCGGCTCGCCGCTCTCGGGCTCGATCGGCGGCACCGGCAGCTCGAGCACGCGCTGCAGCGCGGCCGCGCACGCGTGTCGGGTGTGCAGCGGCGTGCGCGGGTCGCCGAGCAGGTCGAGCAGCACGGTCGCCGTCGCGCGGCGGGGGCGCCGCACCACCGCGTTCCACAGCTCCGTCGTGACCGGGCGCTGCAGCAGCGCGCGGCGCAGCACGTCGCCTCCCCGACGCACGAGGTGCAGCGACGCGACGTCGACCCGGTCGCGTTCGCGCTCGACCGACCGGATCACCGCCTCCAGGTCGCGGTCGAACTCCCGGCCGAACGCGAGCGACAGCACGCGCTGCAGGACGCGGTCGTGGTGCTCGATCGGCTCGCTCGCGCCGTTGCCCGCCGCCGCGATGCTGCGGAACACGTCGACGGTGTCCTCGCCGGCCCGGTCGGGGCTCGTCACGAGCGTGTGCACGAACGAGCGGCGGTCCCCCACGAAGCCGCGCACTTCCTGGAGCAGGGGCGCGAGGTCCTCGCGGTGGGGCGGGGCGTCGCCGGCGAGCACGACGACCCGCCGCGCGCCCGGCCGCCAGTGCTGCCGGAACGCGGCCGTCAGGCCGGCCCGCACGTCCTCCGGCCGGTCGCCGCCGCCTTCTGCGACGACGAACTGCACGAAGTTGCTCGCGTGCCAGTAGTCGAGGTCGAGCGGCGCCTGCCGCACCAGGTAGTCCTCGCGCCGGCCGCGGTCGCGGTAGGTCACGAGCCCGATGCGCGCGTCCGGCACCAGCGTGCGCAGCACGTCGAGCATCTGCACGATCGTCGCCTTGGTGTCGGCGATCGTGCGGGTCATCGAGCCGGTGCTGTCGAACACGAACACGATCTCGAGGCCGCTCTCCTGCAGCTCGGCGACCTTGGCGCGGAAGCTGCCCGAGCCGACCCCGTGCTCGTCCCGCACCGCGACCGTGCTGTCGCCGTCGGTGGACGTGCGGCGCCGCGGCGCCAGCGTCACGTTCTCGACCGGCGGCTGGACCGGCCGCGGCATGACGCCGTCGAGCACCGGCACCGGCTCGGGGTCGGGCACGGGCGGCTCGGGGTCCGCCACGACGAGGTCGTCGTCGGACTCGACCGTGACCTCGGGCGGGGCCGGCGGTCCTTCGCCCGGCGGTGCCCCGGCGGCGACGTCGACGCCGATCGTCGCGAGGCCGAGGCCGCCGATCTCCTCGCGCGGGCCGAACCACCAGAACAAGACGAGCAGCAGCAGGTGCAGCAGCAGCGACGAAAGGAGCCACGGCGCACGGCGCAGCTCCTCGGCGAGCGTGTCCTGGAAGGTCTGCGCGCCGGCGTGGCGCAGCGCCGCTGCGGCGACCCGCACCGGCTCGGCGCGGCGCGCGAACGCCGCCTGCCGGAGCTCGGGGATCGGCACCAGCGCGGCGGTGCCGTCGTCGACGACGACCGCGACGCGCTCGTCGCCGATCTGCAGCTCGTCTCCCGGCCGCAGCTCCGCGGTCTCGACCGGCTCGCCGCCGCGCCGGATGCGCCGGCCGCCGACCAGGTCGGTCAGCGTCGCGCCGTCGACCCGCACGTCGATGCGCGCCTGCCGCAAGAGCGCGCCCGTGACGCGCAGGTCGCAGTCCGGCGCGCTGCCGAGCACGTAGGTCCGCCCGGGTTCGAGGGCGTGGCAGGCGTCTCGGATGCGCAGCGCCAGCAGAGGGGTGCCGGAGTCCACGGGGCTCTTTTAGCGGCTTTCCGGCGCCCGTGGCGGAAGTTGCGCCGAGGCGTTCCGCCTGCGACCATGGCCCCGGGACATGAGCCTGCGCATCATCGGCGGCGAATTCGGCGGTCGCACCCTCAAGACGGTGCGGGGACTGGGCACGCGCCCCCTGCTGGGCCAGGTCGGCGAGGCGGTGTTCAACATACTCGGCGACAGCATCGAAGGCGCCTTCGTCTGGGACCTGTTCGCCGGCACCGGGGCGTCGGGCATGGAGGCGCTGTCGCGGGGGGCTTCGCGGGTCCTGTTCTGCGAGAAGAACGGCCGCGCGCTCGACGTGCTGCGCGGCAACCTGAAGGCGCTCGGCGAGGACGCCGAGGCGCGCTCGGTCGTGATGCGCGCGGACGCGTGGGACCCGCCGGTCGTGCACCGCGGCCTGTTCGGCGCCGCGCGCGACGACGACGACCGCGGGGACGACGACGAGGACGACCGCGACGACGACCATGACGACCGGGGCCGCGACGACGACCACGACGACCCGCCGAGCGACGCCGAGGTCGCGCCGGACGTCGTGTTCCTAGACCCGCCGTACGCGATGGTCGCCGAAGACCCGGTCAAGGCGATGGCGCGCGCGAGGCGGCTGCTCGACCGCACCGCGCCGGGCGGCTGCGTCTTGTTCCACTTCGAGTCCGGCGTGCTCGACGAGGACGACTTCGATCGCGACCTCGACCTCGACCTGCGTGAGTGGGGTTCGAGCGTCATCGCGATGCTGTGGCGCAAGGGCGAAGCGCCGGCAGCGGTGCGCCGCCGGCGCGAGCGCGCGGAGACGCGCACCGGCGACGCCTGAGCCGCGGTCGGTCGGTGCCCGGCGACGGCGCTACTGGCCGACGACGAGCCGGACCGCGTTGCTGGCGCCCTGGTAGGGCGGGTAGGCGTACGGCAGCAGCTCGACCACGACGGCTTGCGCGTGCAGCTCGGTGCCGACGATCGACGGCGGGCCCGCGAGCGGTAGCGGCAGCGGCGTGCCCACCACCTGCGCCGGCACCAGGAACGCCGAGAGCAGCTGCGTCGCGTCGATCGCGACCTGGCAGCCGATGCCCGCGAACGGCGGCAGGATCGGCGGCTGGCCCGCGGGCGCCGCCGCGGCGCTGAAGCAGACGAGCACGAACTCGCCGTAGATGCCGGTCGTGTGGTCCACGACGAGGCCGAAGCCCTGGTTGCCGAGCAGCGGCAGACCCTGGGCGCGCAGCGTCGGCACGCCGAGCAGGTGGTGGCCCGGCAGCGCGCACGCCGCGCCGTAGCTCTCGACGACCGCGCCGGAGACGTTGGGCGCGAGCGGTGTCGGCGACGCGTCGACGAACCACTCCTCGTCGGGGAACGCCGTCGCGCCGATCGCCGCCGGGTCCCGCGCGAGGCTCGAGCCATCGGGGATCGGCGGCGCCGCGCGTCCGGCGACCCAGAGTCCCGCGGCGACCGCGAGCGGCTCGCGCTGGAAGCCGCTCGCGCCCCAGCCGACCCAGTCGGCGACGAACGCGGGCGACGTCATCTGCGTGTTCGCCTGCGACCGGAACAGCGCGACGGCGCCGGCGGTGCCGGACAGGGCTTCGCCGCCGAGGCCGAACAGGAAGCCGTAGGGCGACGTGCCGGTGTAGAGGTTGCCGGGCGCCGGCGTCGGCGGCGCCGATCGGAACCAGTGCACGCGCAGGTAGGCGCCGGCGGCCAGGGACGTGCCGGCCGGGAACGCCCACCAGTAGCCCTGCGGCATGCCCGGCGTCCGGGTCGCCGCGTGCAGCGACCAGGTCGACAGGTTGGCCGCAGCGCCGCCGCGGTTGTGCACCTCGATCCAGGTCTCGCTCCCGTCGGCGCGGACCTCGCTGACGTAGACGTCCTGCGGCTGGGCGCGGAGCGGAGCGAGCGCGACGGCGAGCAGCAGCAGCGCGGAGAGCGGGCGGGCGAGTGTGGCGATCGGCATCAGGTGTCGTGCAGGCGTCGAAGTCCGCATCGATTCGGCGCGCGGGCGTCGGGATCTGGAGCACTCGCCGGATCCGCCGGCGGCGTCGGTGGATCGCCGCCGCCGCTAGGGCAGGCGGTCCCGAATGCGGCAAGGAGGCGTCAAGCCGGGCGCCATCCGACGTCGATAGCCCCGTCGCGTGCGGTCCGCCGCGCGCCCTCTCGCAACCGGGTCCAGCAACGTGCCGAAACCGAACGCCGACGTCGATCGCATCGTCGAGGAGCTGATGGATCGAAACCTGAGCAAGGCGCAGCGCATGCAGCGACTGCGCGAGCTCGTGAAGTCGGGCGAAGACGTTCCGGACGAACTGATGGACGAGGCCCTGCGCAAGTTGATGGAGCGGATCACGGAGTGACCGCGGCCCTTTCGATTCCAGACCCACACGGAACCGCCATGAGATCTGCTTTGTTCGTTTCGTTCCTGCTCGGCGTCGCCGCGCTGCCGGCGCAAAACCGCGAATTGGGCGTGGCGGTCGACACGACGCTGACGGCCGTGCGCGCGGAGCCCGACGCCTTCCACAACGTGAAGGTGCGCTTCGTCGTGCAGTTCGCGTCGCTGGGCCGGATCTCGAATCCGTTCTTCACCAAGTTCACGCCGAGCGACTACGCGAACTTCTACGCGTGGGGCGACGAGCAGTCGATCTGGCAGGAGAAGGCCTACAACGACGTGTTCGGCATGCTGTTCCTCAGCAAGCTCAGCCGCCAGCTCGAGACCCTGTACGGCATGCGTCTCTACCAGCGCATGCGCGTGACCGGTGTCGTGCGCAACACGTTCCAGAGCATCCCGTGGATCGAGGTCATGGAGTTCGAGGTGCTCGACGAGCAGCTCGACACCGCCGTGCTCACGCACCTGCACCGCGGCGAGAAGCTGATGAACCAGCGCCTCTGGCAGCGCGCGATCGCCGAGCTCTCGCTCGTCCCGGGCGAGGGCGTCCCGATGTACGCGACCCGCGCGGCGCACAAGGACCTCGGCGTCTGCCTGCTGCGCATGGGTGAGGCCGAGGCCGCGATCAGCTACCTGCAGTCGGCGGCCGAGATGGGCGACGGTCTCGACTTCGAGACCGAGGGGCTGCTCGCAACGGCGCGCAACACGCCGGAGGAGGCGATCGACCGCACCGTCGACGCCCGCGGGCTGCTGGACAGCGAGCGGCCGATGTGGGAGGCGTTCGAGACCGACGCCGGCCGCCGGCCCGCGACGCGCGTGCTCCGCCGCTGAAAATCAGCCCTTGGCGGGGCATTCTCAGGGGCTCATCCAGCCCCATGAGCGCCGCCGCCGCCACGACCCTGCCCGAATCGCACGAGCGCGGGCGGGGTCCGTTCCGGCTGACGTTCGGCGTGCTGGGTCTGATGACCGTCACGATCGTGCTCGGGGCGCTGACGACGAGCACCGGGTCCGGCATGGCCTACCCGGACTGGCCGTTGTCCGACGGCCAGGTGATGCCGGAGAGCTCGTGGACGACGGTGCCGGGCTTCCTCGAGCACTTCCACCGCCTCGCCGCGGCGACGACCGGCACCGTCGCGCTCGGGCTGTGGCTGTGGCTCTGGCTCGGCGGCCACGGCACCACGCTCGCGCGACGCACCGCGTTCCTCGGCGGCTGCCTGACGCTGGCGCAGGGCGTCGTGGGCGGCACCGGCGTGCTGAAGGACCTGCCGGCGGCGACGTCGGTCACGCACGGCACGCTCGCGCAGCTGACCCTCGCGACGTTCGGCTGGCTCGCCTACCAGCTGTCCGACCGCTACCGCCGCACGCGGCCGCTCGCCGACGTCGCGCCCGGCACCGGCCGGGGGCTCGTGCTGTTCGCCCTCGGCTGGCTCGTCGCGCACACGGTGATCGGCGCGGTCGCCCGGCACACCAACAGCAGCCACGCGCTGTGGACCCACGTCGGCAACGCGTTCGTCGTGTTCCTGATCGCGGCGATCGCGACGGCGTTCGCCGTCGGCAAGCTCGGCGCCGCGCCGGGTGTGCGCGGCATCGCGCGCACGATCGTCTCGCTGCTGATCGTGCAGATCGCGCTCGGCTTCGTCGCGCTCGCGGTGCGCAACCCGGACGGCAAGCGGCCGGAGAACGTCGAGGACCTCGGCGCCGCGTCGGTCATCTCGGTGCACGTCGTCGTCGGCGCGATGCTGACCGTGCTGATGGCGGCGCTGGCCGCGCACGTGTTCCGCGCCACCCGCGCCCGCGGCGCCGCCTCGCCATGACGGCTCGCGCCGGGTCCCTGACCACGTCCGAGGTCCTGCGGGCGTTCTGGGAGCTCGGCAAGCCGCGGCTGTCTGCGCTCGCGGTCTTCGCGGTGGTCGCGGGCGCCTACATGGGCTGGCCCTCGCGAACGTCGCACCCGCCGACCGACCTCCTGCTGGCGACAACGCTCGGCACGTTCCTCGCCGCGGTCGGCGCCGCCGCCCTCAACATGTACAGCGAGCGGCACCTCGACCCGCTGATGCAGCGCACGCAGAGGCGGCCGCTGCCGAGCGGGCGGCTGTCGCCGCGCAGCGTGCTGGTCTTCGGCGCCGTGACGTCGATCGCCGGCGTCGCGCTGGTGCTGGTCGGGGCCGCGCCGCTCGCGCCCGACGGCTCGCGGCCGCTTGGGCAGTGGAACTGGACCGCGGGCGGGCTGTGCGCGGCGATCGTCGTCAGCTACGTGCTCGTCTACACGCCGATGAAGACGCGCACGCCGCTCAACACGCTCGTCGGCGCGATCCCGGGCGCGCTGCCGCCGGTCGTCGGCCACGCCGCGGTCGTCGGCCACCTCGCGCTGCCGCAGCTGGTGCTGTTCGCGATCCTGTTCTTCTGGCAGATCCCGCACTTCCTGTCGGTCGCGTGGCGCTACCGCGAGGACTACGCCCGCGCGGGCATGCGCATGCTGCCGGTGCTCGACCCGACCGGACACCGCACGGGCATCGCGATGCTGCTCTACGTCTGTGGCCTCGGTATCGCGTCGCTCGTGCCGTTCGTCACCGGGATGACCGACGACCGCTACGCCGTCGTCGCGGTGCTGCTCGACGTGGTCTTCTTCGTGCCGGTGTTGTTCGCGGCGCTCACTCGCCGGGACGTGGCCATGCGGGTTACGTTCGTGACCTCGATCGTCTACCTGCCGCTGCTCCTGATCACGATGGTCCTGACGCGCCGATGAGCTCCTCCGCCGCGATCACCGCCGCGGGCGTGACGTTCCGCTATCGCGAACGCACCGCGCTCGCGGACGTCTCCTTCGAGGTCGCGCCCGGGGCGGTGCACGGCTTCCTCGGGCCCAACGGCTCCGGCAAGTCGACGCTCTTCCGGCTGCTGTCGACGCTCGTGCCGCTGCAGCAGGGCGACGTGCGCGTGCTGGGCCACGACCTGCGCCGCGAACCCGCCGCGATCCGCCGGCGCATCGGCGTCGTGTTCCAGTCGCCGGCGGTCGACCGGAAGCTGACGGTCGCCGAGAACCTGCGCTACGGCGGGCTCCTGCTCGGGCTCGGCGGCGCCGAACTCGGCGCCCGGGTCGACGACGTGCTCGCACAGGCGGACCTCGCCGACCGCCGCCGCGACCCCGTCGCCGAGCTGTCGGGCGGCCTGCGACGCCGCGTCGAGATCGCGAAGTGCCTGCTGAGCCGGCCCGACGTCGTGCTGCTCGACGAGGCGAGCACCGGGCTCGACCCGGCGGCGCGCCGCGAGATGTGGCGGGTGCTGCGCGCGCAGCGAGGCCTGACGGTGCTGTTCACGACCCACCTCATGGACGAGGCCGCCGAGGCCGACCGGCTGATGTTGCTCGACGAAGGGCGCGTGGTCGCCGCCGGAGATCCGGCCGAGCTGACCCGCGAGCTCGGCGGCCAGGTGCTGGACGTGGAGACGCCCGACGCGACCGCGCTCGCGGAGGAGCTCCGGCGGGAGTTCGACGCGAACACGCAGGTGTTCGAGCAGTCGCTGCGCGTCGACGGCGAGCGCGTGCACGACCTCGTGCCCGAGCTGATGCGCCGCTTCGGCGACCGGGTGACGCGGCTGCACCTCGCGCACCCCTCGCTCGAGGACGTCTTCCTGCAGAAGACCGGCAAGCGCTTCGTCGCCGAGGCTCCGGCGCCCGCGCCGAAGCGGCGGAGGCGGGCGTGAGCCGCGCCGTCTACGCGCTGTGGCACCGCGAGATCGTGCGCTTCCTGCGCGACCGGTCGCGGCTGACCGGCTCGCTGCTGCAGCCCGTGGTGTTCTGGCTGCTGTTCAGCGGCGCCCTGCACGGCTCCTTCAAGCCCGCCGGCCTGGACTACGGCCGCTACTTCTTCGTCGGCACGCTCGCGATGATCACGCTGTTCACGGCGATCTTCGCGACGATCACCGTCATCGAGGACCGCAAGGAAGGCTTCCTGCAGGGCGTGCTCGTGTCGCCGGTGCCGCGCGCGGCGATCGCGCTCGGCAAGATCCTCGGCGGCGCGACGCTCGGCATGGGGCTGGCCGTCGTGTTCCTGCTGCTCGCGCCGCTCGCCGGCGTGGAGCTCGCCGGCGACCGGCTCGCGCTCGGTCTCGCCGTGCTCGCGCTGCTGTCGATCGCCGTTACGGGCCTCGGGTTCGCGCTCGCCTGGGTCATGGACAGCACCGCCGGCTACCACGGCATCATGATGCTGTTCCTGATGCCGATGCTGCTGCTCTCGGGCGCCTTCTTCCCGATGGCGGACGCGCACTGGCTGCTGAGCTGGGTGCGCCACGTCAACCCGATGACCTACGGCGTCGGCGCGCTGCGCCACGCGCTCGAGGGCGAGGCGCCCGGCTGCCCGTCGTTCGCCACGTGCCTCGCCGGCACCGCCGTCTTCGCCGTCCTGACCTTCGCGCTCGGCACGTGGGTCGTGACCCGCCGCAGCACCCGCGACGCCGTCTGACTCCACCCATGCTCCTGCAGTTCGATTTCCGTGTGCTCGCCGACGTCGACGCGGCGCTCAACGCGTTGGCGCTCGTCCTGATCGTCGCCGGCCTGGTCGCCGTCAAGCGAGGCGCGATCGATCTGCACAAGAAGCTGATGCTGAGCGCGGTCGTCGTGTCGGCGCTGTTCCTCGTCAGCTACCTGATCTACCACTTCAACGCGCCGCCGGTGAAGTTCGCGGGGCAGGGCTGGGTCCGGCCGGTCTACTTCACGTTGCTGATCTCGCACATCGTGCTCGCCGCCGTGCAGGTGCCGCTGATCTCGCCACCCTCACAGGAGGCCTCGAACTCGCCGGGGCTCACGGGCGAGCCACACTCGCCGAAGCAAGCGTTCATCGCCTCGATCGGCACCGAGCACGACGGCTCGCCGATCTCGATCGCCAAGGTGGCGCCACCGGAAGCCTGGAGCGTGGCGTCGATCTTGGCGGCCACCGCCTCGCAGACCTTCTTGGCACCGTCGCCGCCGGCCGGCTCAGCCGCCAGCTCGGCCTCGGGCATGCCCATGGCCTTGCCGAGCTCGCCACAGGAAGCGATCAAGTTCGCCTCCATCTCGACCGCCAGCTTCTCGAACTTGTACACGCCCTCGAGGAAGCCCTTGAGCTTTCCATCGACCTCGGCGCCCCCCTCGAACTTCAGCGCGGCGAAGTTTCCGTCCTTGAGTGCCGGGCAATCGGCTCCGGGGATGCCGGGCAGGCCGTCGCAGTTCGCGAGCAGCGGCGTGGCCAGGCCAAAAATCAGGAACGGCGCGCTTACCTTCTTCCAAAAGCTCATCTGAGAATTTGCTCCTCCAGCTGGTGTTTCCGCTCGTTCAGGGGATGGTGATGACACAGCTGGTGAAACCCCCTGCGCGGTCGTGCCCTTGGCTGGGCGCCGCGACAAATGCCCCAACTCCAACCCCTTGTAAAGGTGTAAACGAGCC
>CALKYL010000398.1 GCA_938003515.1 uncultured bacterium | reverse complement strand
CGCGCTGCCCGCGCCCGTCGTGCGCGAGCGCGCCGCGCGCGGCCGCGGCGAGCCTCTGCACCGCCGCCGCCACCTCGGGCTCGGCGGCTAGCCGTTCGCTGCGGTTCGCGGGTTCGGCGGCCGGTTCGCCGGCCCCGAACCACTGCACGAACAGCAGGGTGTCCGCCGGCGCCGCCCGCAGCAGCGCGGGCAACTTCAGCTGCCAGTTCACCAAGAACGTCAGCGGCACGCCGAGCAGCCCGGCGCAGCCGGTCGTCACCAGCATCAGGTGTCGCAGGAAGTCACCGAAGTCCATGCCGTCCTCCTCTGGGTTCGCGGGCCGCCTCGCATGGTAGGGCGGACCTTACCGAGCGCTTACCCCTGCGCGGCCGATTCCGTCGTCTGATGTGACGACCAGAGAGGTGACATGAGAGCCGTCAGCAGAATCCTCGCCGTCAGCGCCTCCGTCGTGGCCGCCGCCGCGGCGGCGCTGCCCTGCCAGCGCCCGTCCGGCGGGCACCACCTACCGCTGCCTCACGCGATCCCGAGCCACCAGTGGATCGTGCCGAGCCGCACGGTGCTGGCACCGCCGGGCACGACCCCGGTGCGCGTCACCGAGGCGTCGGCGCGGGTCGTCGTGCGCGACCGGGCGGCGACGACGACGCTCGAGTTCGGGCTATACAACCCCACCGGCCGCGCCCAGGAGGCCGTGCTGCTGCTGCCCGTCCCGGACGGCGCGGCGGTGTCGCAGTTCTCGTTCGAGGGCCCGGCGTCCGAGCCGACCGCGCGCGTGTTGCTGCGGGACGAGGCGCGGCGCCTCTACGACGAGATCACGTCACGCCTGCGGGATCCCGCGCTGCTCGAGTTCGCCGGCTACGCCTGCCTGCGCAGCAGCGTGTTCCCGGTGCCCGCGGGCGGCCGCCAGCGCGTGCGGCTGACCTACGACCACGTGCTCGACGTCGACGGCGAGCGCGTCGACTACGTGCTGCCGCGCAGCGAGATGCTCAGCCTCGACGTGCCGTGGTCGATCTCGGTCGACCTGACGGCGCGCGCGCCGATCGGCGTGTGCTACTCACCGAGCCACGAGCTCGCGGTCATCCGTCGCTCCGCCGAGAAGATGACGCTCTCCGTGACCGAGACGAGCCGGCGCGACCCCGGCGCCTTCCGCCTGTGCTACACGGCGTCACCGGCGGGCGACGATCCCACGGCGGCGCTGTTCGCGTATCCCGACCCGACCGTCGGCGGCGGCTACTTCCTGCTGCTCGCGAGCGCGCCGAAGATGGCGCGCAAGGAGGCGCTGCGCCGCGAGGTCACGCTGGTCCTGGACCGCTCGGGCAGCATGGCGGGGCGCAAGCTCGAGCAGGCGAAGGCGGCGGCGCTCCAGGTGCTCGAGGGCCTCGGCGACGGCGAGGGCATCCAGATCGTCGACTACGGCAACGACGTCGGCCGCGCCTTCGAGCGGCCCGTCGCGAAGGACGCGCGCACGCTGCGGCGCGCCCGTGAATACGTCGAGGCGATCCGGCCGCACGGCGGCACGAACCTGCACGACGCGCTGCTCGAGTCGCTGCGCGCCGAGACGATGCCGGGCACGCTGCCGCTGGTCCTCTTCCTGACCGACGGGCTGCCGACGGTCGGCCCCACCAGCGAGCGCGACCTGTTCGCACTGATCGAGCAGGGCAACCCACACAAGCGCCGCGTGTTCTGCTTCGGCGTCGGCAACGACGTCAACGTCCCGTTGCTCGACCGCATCGCCGACGCGACGCGCGCGGTCACGACCTACGTGCAGCCCGACGAAGACGTCGAGGTCAAGGTCGCGCGCACGTTCGCGCGCCTCGATCACCCGGTGCTCGCCTCGCCGGTGCTGCGCACCGTCGACGCCGGCGGCGCGGCCACCGCGCGGACCGCCGAGGTGCTGCCGCGCACGCTCGGCGACCTCTTCCAGGGCGACCAGCTCGTCGTGCTCGGCCAGTATCGGGGCGACGACGACCTGCGCTTCGAGCTGCGCGGCCGCACGCCGGCCGGCGACCGTCGCTACGCGTTCTCGCTGCCGGTCCGCAGCGCGACGACGAAGCACTCGTTCGTGCCGCGGCTGTGGGCCAGCCGGCAGATCGGCTTCCTGGTCGACGAGCTGCGGCAGCAGGGCGGCGACCTCGGGGCGCCGTTCGGCGCCCGGCAGGCCGATCCGTTCGCCGACCCGCGCAACTCCTACCTCGACGAGAACCTGAAGCGCGTCGAGCTGTCGACGAT
>CALKYL010000397.1 GCA_938003515.1 uncultured bacterium | reverse complement strand
CGAAGGTGTCGATCTGGAGGCGGTCCGGGCTGCGCTGCCGCGGCGCCTCGACCGTGGGGTGCGCGCGCTGGTCGCCCTGGTGGCCGTGGTCCAGGCCGCCGCGGCCTGGTTCGTCTTCCCGATGCCGAGCCTCACCGACGCGGACCGCGCCGCGTGGCGCGACGAAGGCCGCGAACGGCGCCTGCTCGCCGGCGCGCCGATCGGCGGCTCGCTCGACCACCGCGTGATCGCCGTGCTTGAGCACGACGGCCGGCTCGACGACGCGGCGCGCGACGGCCTCGCGGACCGCATCGTCGCGTCGCACGACGACGGGCGCCCGGGTGCGCTGCGCGAGCTGTCCTGGCGCATCGCAATGCTCGAGCTGCTCGGTCGCGAAGACCGCGTCGCCGACCTCGCCCCGCGCACGGCCGAGCAGCTGCGCATGCACTGGGTCGTGACCGAGGACGGCCGGCAGGGCGCGTTCGCGCCGTATGCGCCGGACGACGCGCCCGGCGCGCGCGTCGAACGGCTGACCTTCGTCTGGCTCGACGCGACGAGCTGCGCCGTCGACGCGATCGCGCGCTTCGGCGCGCCCGCCGGCGTCGATCTGGTCCTGCTCGGCCGTTACCTCGACGAGCTGGCCCAACGCTACCGCACGCAGGCCCGCGCGCAGACCTACCAGCTCGAGGCGGCGGCCGCGCTGGCGCGGCTCGAGACGCTGCCGGCGTACCGCGCGCAGCTCGAGGCCGACGCGGGGCCGCCGCTGCTCGAGGCGTTGCTGCGCTGGCGCGTGGTCGCGGCGGCGACGCTGTTGTGCCTGTTCGCGCTGGTCGCGACCTGGCGCGCGCCGCGGGCGACGGGGTGACGGTATCGTGGAGCGCATGCGCGCCACCTCGCCCTTGTCCGGTCTCGCCTGCCTCGCGTTCGCCGCCGTCGCCGTCGCCGCCACAGTTGGCGCGCAGGGCCCCTGCCTCGACCAGTCCTTCGTGCCGAGTCCCCTGACCAACGGCCTCGAGGTCACGCAGAACCAGCCGGTGACGCAGACGTTCACCGCCGGCCGCAGCGGCCAGCTGACGCACGTCGAGATCGCGCGCATCCGACACCACAACGGCCTGTCGTCGAACCCGCTGCAGGTCGCGATCGTCACGACCGACGCCTCGGGCGTGCCGACGGGCACCGTGCTCGCGAGCGCCGTGTTCCAGCCGTCGGACCTGCCGACGACGCTCGCGCCGCTGCTCGTCGACCTGAGCGCGGCCAACGTGCAGGTGCAGCAGGGCCAGGTGCTCGGCATCGCGCTGACGAGTCCGAACGCGCCGGGCACGCCGTCCTACGCGTGGTGGGGCGAGGCGCCGGGCGGCAGCTACCCGGCCGGGCAGGTGTTCCTCCAGCAGACGCTCGCTTTGTCGGGCTGGGACCTCGCGTTCCGCACGTGGGTGGCGACGCCGGCGAGCGCGGCGAACTACGGCAACGGCCACCCCGGCACGAACGGAGCGCCGTCGCTCTCGGCGACCGCCACCCCGGTGCTCGGCACGACGCCGAGCCTCGGGCTGAGCAACTCCTGGGGCACGTCGACCGTCGGAGCGCTGTTCTTCGGGCTGTCGCCGCTCAGCGTGCCGACGCCGTTCGGCGGCACGGCGCTGGTCGCGCCGGTTGCGAGCGTCGGCGTCGTGCTGGCGTCGGGCGGCGTGCTGCAGCCGTTCCCGATCCCCGGCGACCCGTCGCTGTGCGGCTTCGCCGTCTACGCGCAGGGCGTCGTGTTCGACCCGGGCGCGTCGCAGGGGCTCGCGTTCTCGCCCGGGCTCGTGCTCGTGCTCGGCGACTGAAGCCGCGCGCGCTCGTGCTCGCGAGCAGCGCCGCCTGCGGGGCGGATCAGCGGTCGTCGCCGCGCGCCGCGGCGAGCCGCTCGTCGGCGAGGTCGAGGCGATACATCACCTGGTTGTAGTCGTAGCGCGGCGTCGCGCGCTCGGCGTCGGAGAACGTCTTCGTGTAGGTGCCCTCGAAGAACACGTAGCGGCCGCCGTCCTGATCGGCCCACGGGTGGTGGCGCACGTTGTAGAACGAGTAGCGGTCGTGGGTGACGACGCGGCGCGCGTTCCGCCACGGCCCGGTCACGGCGTCGCTCTCGACGTAGAAGACCTCGCCGAGCGCGCTGCGACCGAACAGCTCGAGCACGAACGCGATCCAGCGCCCGCGGAACGCGTTCCACGCGATGCTGCCGCCGTGCACGCGGATCGGCGCGCCGGTCTCGACGTCGACGAGGTCCCAGCGGCCCTCGCCGCGCGCGACGTGGCCCGCCTCGACGAGGCCGGCCCACTCGTCGGGCGCGATCGGGTCGGTGTCGCGCCTCCAGGCCCAGACCAGCGCGCCGTCGCCGTCGCGCGCGAGCGCCGGCGCCGCGGCGTCGAAGCGCGCGCCCTCGCGCAGGCACGTGAACGCCTCGTAGCGCGCCGGGTCGAGCACGTCGTCGAGCCGCGGCCGGACGCGCAGCATCGGGAACGGCCGCCCGAACACGAGCCACGGCTCGCCGTCGAGCTCGGCGCGCACCGGATGGCCGAGCGGATGGCGGCGTTCGTCGAGCGGCAGCGCCGCGACCTTCTCGAAGCGCTCGGTCGCGTCGTGCCAGCGCGCGAGGCCGTGTTCGTGCCGCGTGCCGAGGTCCTGCATGCGCGCGTAGTGGCAGAGCATGACCTCCAAGCCGTCGTGCGCCAGCACGCACAGGCCGTCGATCCACACCGGCCCCGGGCCCTCGATCGGGCACATCGGCCGCGAGAAGCCGTCGTCGCCGACGAAGTAGGAGAGGTCGACCCCGACCGCCGGGTCGAGGCCGCCGTCGCCCGGCAGCCGCGACGTCGCGCCCGAGACCGCGAAGTTGCCGAGCGGGTGGCTCGGCCGGTCGGTGTCGCCCCAGAACCAGAAGACCCGGCCGCGGTAGACGACGTCGACGACGCTGTCCTGGCCGAACACGGAGCCGGCGCCGAGCGGCGCTTCGATCGGCGCGCCGCGGCCGACGAGCACGCTGTCGCGGTAGATGCCGGCGCCGGTCACGCGGTAGAGCCGCTCGGCGACCTGCTCGCGCGCGAGCTCGACGCGGCGCGAGGTGCCGCGCACGACCCGCGCGCGCACGCCGGCGAAGCCGAAGCCGTCGGCCGGAGCGCGGTAGCCGTGGCTCTGCACGCCGAACCAGACCTCGCGGCCTTCGAGCTCGGGCTCGTCGATCGCGGCGACGCCGGCGCTGTCGGTGACGAACACGACCTCGTGCACGGTCGTCAGTTCGACCAGCGGCACGCCGCGGCCGGTCGCCGCGTCGACGACGTGCAGGAAGAACGGGGCCGGGCGGGGTTCCTGGGTCGCGGCCGCCGCGGCGAGCGACAGGCCGCACGCGAACGCGGCGAGCGGGTGCATCGCCGCATTCTCGGGGCCAGGGCGCGCGCCGTCACGGCGTCTGACCGCTCGCTTACACCGCGCGTTCGCCGGCGCGGCTAGGTTGCCTTCGAGGCGTTCGCGCGACCCGGCGAGAACTTCCCCCGCCCGACCGCGTTGTCGCCGCGCTTCGTGACCGGAGGTCGAACATGAAACACTCGCGCTTGATGCTGGGCGCCCTCGTGACCGTGGGCGTCGTCTACTTCTCCTGCCGCTCCAACCCGGACGTCACCCCCGAGGTGGCGGTCGAGCAGCCGCCGGTGGCGGCGGCACCGCTCGCCGAC
>CALKYL010000396.1 GCA_938003515.1 uncultured bacterium | reverse complement strand
GGCCGCATGCAGGCTCTTGCGCCCGTCGGCGCGACGGCTATCCTCTTCGCCCCTTCCGAACCTCCGAGCCCGCCATGTCCAGAGTCTGCGCTGTCACCGGTCGTCGCACCCGCGTTGGAAACAAGGTCAAGCGCCGCGGTCTCGCCAAGAAGGAAGGCGGCGTCGGCCGCCGCGTCACCGGCCGCAGCAAGCGCAAGTTCAAGCCGAACCTGCACCCGGTGCGCATCCTGACGCCGGAGGGCACGGTGGTGACCCTGCGGCTCTCGACCAAGGTCATCAAGCGCGGCGTGATCACGCTGCAGAAGGGCGACCGCACGGTGTCGTTCCCGCTCGTCAAGGCGGTGCGCGGGCGCAACCGCGCGTTCACCAAGGCCCAGAAGCAGTAGCGGGGCGGCCCGCGGAGGCCCGAGTGAGCGGCCCGATGGGCGAGACTCCCCCCGACCTGGACGACCCGGGTGCCGCGCGGCGCGCGGTCGGGGACGCGTCGCTGCGCCTGATGGCCGGCGCCGTGCCGAAGCCGAAGATGGAGCAGCTGCGCCGCACCGTCGAGCAGAACCCGAGCGAGTATCCCTGGCAGGTCGTCACCCAGGCGATCGTCGCCGACGACGTCGACCCGCAGCGCCTCGTGCAGCAGGGCCTCGCCGCCCAGCGCGACTGGATCCTGCGCGGCGGGCGCACGACGAAGGGGCCGTCGGTCGCGCGGCGCACCAAGGGCCTCGTCGCGCGCATCGTGGCGCAGGCCGTGTTCGGCCTCTGCTACGCGCTGGTGATCGTCGCCGCGCTCCTGCTGCTGAAGCACAAGCTGCCGGCCTTCGACATCTACCGGATCCTGACCTGGTTCCAGCAGACGTTCGGCGGTTGAGCGGTTGTGGAATGTGGACCGGCGGAGCCCCAGGGCTTGTGTCCGGACGCTGGAACCAGCCGCGCGCCGGCTGCAACGAGCGGCCGCAAATCGAAATCGGTCAGCCGTTTGAGAACTCGTGACGCGCGGCGACCGGGCGGCGCGCCGGGGGGCGAGAGTTGTCGAGAATCCGGTGGAGCAGGTGTTGAAATCCGGTGGAGTCCTGGCATGATCATGCTCCTGGCCCACACCAGACGCGGCTCTGCCTGGCCGCGCGCGGAGTGGACCGGAGGCGGCGACATCCGTGTCGCCGTCGGCAGCGAAATGCTCTCTGACTGTTTGGTTCGCTTTCCCCTGACTGACCATCGGGGGAGTCGAGGTCCTGACCCGACCTCGAATCCAGCAGACACCGTCGGGTCGTGGCTGTGTGGTGGAGACCAGTATCCCCCCTCCCTAACCGCCCTCTCCATTGCGTAGCCTGACCCGCATTCACGGGCCTCAGTTCTGACCGGCTGAGGCCCGTATTTTTTTGTCCGCGTCGATCCGGGCCCGGGGCGCGCCGGGGCTCGCGATGGCGACGCGGCGCGACCGGCACTAGGTTGTGCAGCGCGGCGCCGCCGACGGCGTCGATCCCGAATGACCAGACCAGGCTTCCGCAAGAGCCGTCCCGGAGGGGGGCGCAAGCAAGCGGCCGACGGCGAGGGCTTCGTCGGCGCGTCGCTGTTCTCGCAGGCGCAGATCCTGCACCTGATGAAGAACGAGTTCGCGCGCGCGCGCCGGCACGGGCAGCCGATGGGCGTGCTGCTGATGCAGGTCGACCGCCTCGCGCAGCTCGTCGACCTGCACGGCGTCGCGCTGCGCGCGACCGTGCGGCAGGCGATCGCCGGGCTGGTGCGCGAGAAGACGCGCGGCTCGGACCTCTTGGGCACGACCAACGACGACCGCTACCTGCTGGTGCTGCCGCAGACCGACCTCGGCCAGACCCGGGTCGTCGCCGAGCGGCTGCTCGAGATGTTCCGCGACGTCGACGTCGCGGTCGACGGCCGCTCGCTGCTCTTGTCGATGAGCGTCGGCATCACGGCGTGCGACGACCAGAAGACGCTGTTCTTCGACTCCCTGTTGTCGCAGGCCGAGGCGGCGCTCGACGACGCGTCGCGCCGCGGCGGCGACCAGGTCGTGTCGTTCGGCGAGGCCCAGCTGCGCGACGCGGTCGACGAGCGCGACGGGGGCGAGGAGGGCGCGCGGGATGTCTGACGCCGGCGGCCGGGACGGCGGCATGCGCGTGCTGCTCGTCGAGGACGAGCAGACGATCGCGGTGACGCTGGCCGACGACCTCGAGGCGGAGGGCTACGACGTGCGCCACGTCACGGACGGCAAGGCGGCGATCGACGAGCTCGGGCAGCGCTCCTACGACGTGGTGATCACCGACGTGCGGCTGCCGGGCGCCGACGGCCTGCAGGTGCTGCAGGCCGCCAAGCGCGCGCGCCCAGACACCGAGGTGCTCGTCATGACCGCCTACGCGACGGTCGAGCACGCCGTCGAGGCGATGCGGCTCGGCGCCGACGACTACATCCAGAAGCCGTTCCTCAACGAGCACGTCGTCGACCGGCTGCGGCGCATCGGCAAGTTCCGGGCCCTGTTGGACGAGAACCGGCGCCTGAAGGAGGCGCTGCAGACCGACGCCGGCGACGGCCTGCCGGGGGTCATCGGCCAGAGCCGCGCGATGCAGGCGGTCGTGAAGACGGTGCGCACCGTCGCCGCGACCGACGCCTCGGTGCTGATCGAGGGCGAGAGCGGCACGGGCAAGGAGCGCATCGCGCGCGCCATCCACAAGCTCAGTCCGCGCAAGGAGCGCGCGTTCGTCGCGCTGTCCTGCGGGGCGCTGCCCGACACGCTGCTCGAGACCGAGCTGTTCGGCCACGAGAAGGGCGCGTTCACCGACGCGCAGCGGCAGCGGCGCGGCCGGTTCGAGGTCGCCGACGGCGGCACGATCTTCCTCGACGACATCGACGACATGCCGATGTCGGTGCAGGTCAAGCTGCTCCGCGTGCTGCAGGAGCGCGAGTTCGAGCGCGTCGGCGGCGAGACGCTGGTCAAGGTCGACATCCGGGTGGTCGCCGCCACCAAGGTGCCGCTGCTCGAGCACGTGCGGCAGGGCAAGTTCCGCCAGGACCTCTACTCCCGGC
>CALKYL010000395.1 GCA_938003515.1 uncultured bacterium | reverse complement strand
CCTGGACGCCGCCAGCCGCCTCATCCGCGACTACGACCTCGTCCTCGACTTCGTTGAGCTGGGCCTTGTTCCGGTTTTTATCGATCAGGGGGACCGGCATGTGCGCTCGCAGTATAGCCGAGCGTCCCAAACCCGGTCCATCCTCCCCGCGCTCACCGCCACCGGTCCGCGAGCGAGTAGATCGGCTCGCAGAGCAGGTCGGCGACCGGGGTGGCGGCCAGCCGGTCCTCGTCGAAGGCGGTCTCGGTCTCGACCACGGCGTCGGCGAGGGCCTGGTAGCGGTTGCGGTAGCCGCCGAGCACCGACCGCAGCGCGGCCGCGTCGAGGCGGTCGCGGAAGCGCACGTGCAGCAGGGTCAGCGCGACGGTGCGGCCCCGGTCGACCTCCGGCACCAGCACGACCGTGCGGTCGTCGCTCCTGCCCTTCGCGACCAGCAGCTGCTGCTCGACGGCGACGAGGTGCTTGGTGCCGCGCAGCGACGGGTTCTGCTCGGTGCGCGAACGCAGCGTCGCGGCTACGCCGCGGCGGTCGACGACCGCGACGCTCGCCTGCTCGGTCGCCGGGTCGCCGTCGATGCGATACCGCGTGCTGCCGAGCACCTCGGCGACGGCCGGATCGAGGCCGGCGAGCGCGCGCAGGTCGCGGTAGCCGACGTGTTCGCGCGTGGCGCCGGCGGCGAGCACCGCGCGCACGAGCGGCGCGGTCAGGAGCGCCTCGTCCGCGCGCGAGATGCCGACGGTGACGGTCTTCGCCTGGTGCTTGATCGCGTCGACCGGCCGCGTCAGCTGGTCGATCGCCGCCGTCAGCGCTTCGGTCAGCCGGTCGACGACGAGGCCCGGCGTGCCGGTCTCGCCGAACTCGACGGCGAACGCCTCGAGCGGCAGGTGGCCGAGCGCGAAGCCGCACAGCGACGACAGGCGGACCGCGGTCGCCGCCTCGAGCGTGCCGTCGTGCCGGCCCGCGAGCAGGTCCTCGCGGAACGCCTGCCAGGGCGCTGCGAGCGCCTTCGCGAGCGTGCGCGGCACCTCCTCGCCGGCGTCGCCGAGCGCGAACGCTTCTTCGATCGCGCCGCGCATACGGCGCAGCGGCCGCGCGAGCTCGTCGATCGCGAGCGCCGCGCGATACCCGAACAGGTGCCCGGCCATCGTCGACAGCACGTAGGCGAGGCCGGGGTGCACCGCCGGCACCTCGACGACGCCGCACGCCGTGTCGAAGCGCGTCTCGCCCGCCGTCGCGACGACGATGGGGGCCGCCTTGTGGGCGCGGTAGATCGCTACCTCCTTGGCGACGTCGTCGGCGGTCGAGCCGGTGAGGCCGGCCGCGCACACGAAGATCATCGGTTCCGAGGACAGGTCGATGTGCTTCTTGTCCTCGGTCGCGTCGCAGGCGATCGACTTGTAGCACAGCTCGCTGAGCTTGATGCGCACCTCGGCGGCGGCGACGCGGTTCTTGCCGTTGCCGACGAGCGCCCAGTAGCGACGCTGCGGCGCGTGCGCGCGCGCCAGCGCGGCGATGTGGGCGTCCTGTCGGAGCACGGCCCGCATCGCGTCCGGCAGCTCCTGCAGCGCCGCCAGCAGTTCGTGCTCGGCGTCGTCGTCGGCGCAGCCGGCGGCGCGCGCGATCGCGAGCGCCAGCAGCTGGCCCGCTGCGCACTGCGCGTAGAACGCCTTGGTGCTCGCGACGCTCATCTCGACGTCGCGCCCGTCGCTCGTGTAGAGCACGCCGTCCGCCTTGTCGGTCAGGTCGCTGCCGCGGCGGTTGACGATGGCCAGGACGGTGGCGCCGCGTCCGCGCACGAGGTCGACGGTGCGGTTCGTGTCGGTCGTCGTGCCCGACTGCGAGATGGCGACGACCAGCGTGTCGCGCATGTCGTCGACGAGCCCGAAGCCCGACAGCTCGGTCGCCGGCGTCGCGGCGACCGAGAGGCGGCCGCCGACCGCGTCGCCGATCGCGGCGGCGACGGCCTGCCCGGCCACCGCGGCCGTGCCCTGGCCGACGACGACCACGCGGCGGATCGTGCCGTCGGCGATCGCGGCGGCCACAGCGGGCGGGAACGCGCGCTCCGGCAGCGCGACGCGCAGCCGCGGGCCACGCGCGCCGTCGTGTCGGCGGGCGCCCTGCACACGACCTTCGCCCGC
>CALKYL010000394.1 GCA_938003515.1 uncultured bacterium | reverse complement strand
TCGCCGAACAGCGCGACGAAGCCGCTCTGCCTCGCCACGGCGAGCGCCTGCACGCGCGCTCGGACCTCGGTGGCCTGCAGGACCTCCTGGTTGACCAGGTCCTCGACGGCCTGCAGCAGCTCCGGCTTCGGCTTCTCGGGCTGCGTGTAGTCGAAGCGCAGCCGCTCGGGCGCGACCTCGGAGCCCGCCTGGCTGACGTGCTCGCCGAGCACCTGCTTCAGCGCCGCGTGCAGCAGGTGCGTGGCCGTGTGGTTGCGCTCGGTCGCGCGCCGCGCCCCTTCGTCGACCGCGAGCCGCGCCGGCTGGCCCTTCTCGAGGTGGCCGGTCTTCACCTCGGCGCGGTGCAGCCAGAAGCCGTCGAGCGCGGTCGTGGTGGTCACCATCGCGGTCCCGGTCGCCGTCTCGATGCGGCCGCGGTCGCCGACCTGGCCGCCGCCTTCGGCGTAGAACGGCGTCGCCGGCGCCACGACGACCACGCGCTCGCCCTCCCGCGCGCGGTCGAGCAGGGCGTCGCCGTCGCCGACCAGCGCCGCGATCTCGCCGTCGACGGCGAGCCGCTCGTAGCCGACGAACGACGACGGCTTCACGCCCGCGTCGCGCAGCTTGACGGCGACGCTGGCGGTGAACACCGCGTCGGTGGTCGCCATCGCGGCGCGCGCGCGCTCGCGCTGCTGCGCCATCGCGGCGTGGAAGCCGCCGTCGTCGAACGAGTAGCCGCGCTCCTCGATGACCTTCTGGCTGATGTCGACCGGGAAGCCGTAGGTGTCGTGCAGCGTGAACGCGAACTCGCCCGATCCCGCGAGCACCGCGCCGCGCGCATGCGTCGACGCGCACTTCGCCAGGAACTCGTCGAGCCGCTGCGTGCCCTGGCGGTAGACGACCAGGAAGTTCTCCTCCTCGCCCTTGATCACCGCCCGGCACTGCGCGCGGTTGTCGCGCACCTCGGCGTAGTGGCCGCCCATCAGCTCGCCGACGATGTCGACCATCTCGAACAGGAACGGCCGCTCGAGGCCGAGCTCGAAGCCGTCGCGTGCGGCGCGCCGCAGGATCTTGCGCACGACGTAGCCGCGGCCCTCGTTGCTCGGCAGCGCGCCGTCGGCGATGCAGAAGGTGATCGCGCGCACGTGGTCGGCGATGCGGCGCATGCGCACGTCGCGCTTGCCGTCCTTGCCGTAGGCGGTGCCGGTGCGCTCGCCGAGGTGCTCGAGGTAGGGCCGGAACAGGTCGGTCTCGAAGTTGTTCCGCGCCCCCTGCAGCACCGCGACGATGCGCTCGAGGCCGAGGCCGACGTCGATGTTCTTCTGCGGCAGCGGCGACAGCGCGCCGTCGGACTGGCGGTCGAACTGCGTGAACACGCAGTTGCCGATCTCGAGGAAGCGCTTGGACGGCAGCTCGTGCAGGCCCTGCTGCGCCGGCAGCGGCGCGCCGGGGTCGTTGTCGAAGTAGATCTCCGAGCACGGCCCGCACGGCCCGTTCGGTCCCTTGCTCGGCGCCTCGGCCGGCCAGAAGTTCTCCTTCTCGCCGAACCGGAACACGCGCTCGGGCGGGAGGCCGATCTGCCCGGTCCAGATCTCGTGGGCCTCGTCGTCGTCGCGGTAGATCGTCGCGACCATCTGCTCCTTCGGAATGCCGCAGACGTCGGTGAAGAACGTCCACACCCAGCGGATGCAGTCCCGCTTGAAGTAGTCGCCGAACGAGAAGTTGCCCAGCATCTCGAAGAACGTGTGGTGGCGCGGCGTCAGCCCCACGTTGTCGAGGTCGGGCACGCGCAGGCACTTCTGCGCCGTGGTCACGCGCTTCGTCGGCAGCGTGCCCTTGCCGAGGAACATGTCCTTGAACTGGTTCATGCCCGCGCCCGTGAACAGGAGCGTCGGGTCGTTCGCGGGCACCAGCGAGTCCGAGCTCATCACCGCGTGGCCCTGGGCGGCGAAGAACTCGAGGTAGCGCTTGCGGACTTCGTTGGCGGTCAGCGGCTTCATGGTCGGGGCGGCTCGGGAATCGCGGGCGAACGTTGTAGCGAATCCCGGCCCGCCGCCATACCGGCCCCCCGCGAAAGCACCGCGCGCGCCCGCGCGGATGCGCTTCGGCGGCCCGCGCGGACGCGCATCGACGACCCGCGCGGACGCGTCAGGCGCCGGCGGTCTGCTGCCGCGCGCTGCCCTTGCCGGCCGCGGCCGACTGGCCGTTCTGCGCGGCCTTGGCGTCGTCTCCCTTGCCGGCGTCCTTGCCGGAGTCCTTGCCGGAGTCCGCGCCGTCGTCGTGGCGGCCCGGCAGCAGCTTGTCGAGCAGCTTCGTCTCGATCTCGGCGGCCATCTCCGGGTTCTCCTTCAGGAACTCGCGCGCCTTCTCGCGGCCCTGGCCGAGCCGTGTCTCGCCGTAGCTGAGCCACGTGCCGCTGCGGCGCAGGATGCCGTGGTCGACCGACAGGTCGAGCAGCTCGCCGAGCCGGTTGATGCCCTCGGCGAACAGGATGTCGAACTCCGTCTTGCGGAACGGCGGCGCGACCTTGTTCTTGACCACGGTCGCCTTGGTGCGGGCGCCGATCGGGTTGTCGCCGTCCTTGATCTGGCCGATGCGCCGGATGTCGATGCGCACCGACGAGTAGAACTTGAGCGCACGGCCGCCGGTGGTCGTCTCGGGGCTGCCGAACATCACGCCGATCTTCTCGCGGATCTGGTTGATGAAGATCAGCGTCGTGTTGGTCTTGGCGGTGACCGCGGTCAGCTTGCGCAGCGCCTGGCTCATCAGCCGCGCCTGCAGGCCGACGAAGCTGTCGCCCATCTCGCCCTCGATCTCGGCCTTGGGCACCAGGGCCGCCACCGAGTCGATCACGATCAGGTCGATCGCGCCGGACTTGGCGAGGGTCTCGCAGATGTCGAGCGCCTGCTCGCCGTGGTCGGGCTGCGAGATCAGGAGCGCGTCGAGGTCGACGCCGAGCTTGCGCGCGTATTGGGGATCGAGCGCGTGCTCCGCGTCGATGAACGCGCACACGCCGCCGGCCCGCTGCGCGTTGGCGACCACGTGCAGCGTCAGGGTCGTCTTGCCCGACGACTCCGGCCCGTAGACCTCGATGACGCGGCCGCGCGGGAAGCCCCTGCCGCCGACGGCCAGGTCGAGGCCGAGCGAGCCGGTCGAGATGCCGTCGATCGGCGCCAGCCGGCGCTCGCCGAGCCGCATGATCGAACCCTCGCCGTAGCTCTTGTGGATCGACGCCATCGCGTCGAGCAGCGCCTCGTTCTTCGGCCCCTTGCCGGCGTCGCCGGCCTTGGCGTCAGCCTTCGCTCTCATCTGGAATCCCTCCCGGGGATCGAAGTCGGTTGCAAAACGTCCAGGCTACCGCCGACCCGAACAAAGTCCAAACATTTCCTCGGCGGGGGCGCCCTCCCAGTGTGCCGCAGCGGCCCGCGGTGGCACAGAGGCGACCGCCGGGTTTTCGCGCGGCACCCGCCCCGACAGCCGGCCGTCACGGCAGCCGCAGCACCCACTCGAACACGCGCTCGTGCCCCGGCGCCTCGACCGCGAACTCCGCGCGCCGCGCGCCCGCCTGGGCGACCAGCCGCACGCGCCCGTACGGTTCTCGAGCGTGACGTCCGGCGGCAGCGGCTGCGCGTAGGTCGGCGTGCGCGTGTAGTCGTAGTAGGTGTCGAGCCCCGCCGGTCCGAGCTGCGGCAGCGTGTTGCGGACGACCTTGCCGGAGACCGGATCGTAGGTCGTCTGCACGACCGGCACGGGTACGCCCGATGGCGGGGCGAACGCTTCGGTCACCGGATCGTTCGCCAGCACCGGCACCCAGTGCTTGTGCACCTCCGCGACCCGGTAGTCACCGGCCGGCGCCGTCTCGTACACGAACACCGTCGCCTCGACCGTGAGCCGTGAGGTCGCAACGTCGTAGACCTGGCCGGCGGCCGGCGTCGCGACGACCGGCACCCGCTGCGCGAAGTGGGCCACCATGCGCCCGCCGAAGTGCGTGACCTGCCCGTCGTTCTCGAACACCATCGCGTAGGTGAGCGAGCTCAGGTCCTGCTGGCCCGCCGTGTCCTCGAACCAGATCTCGAGCGCGCTGTGCTGCGTCGGCCAGTAGGTCGCGAGCCAGGCCGGGCTCCAGTTCCAGTGCTCGACCAGACCGCCCGGATACTCCACGCGCTGCAGCACGTGCTGGCCGTCGTAGACGTAGTCGGTCTGGTTGTCGAACGGATCACGCACCCAGGCCAGCTCCCAGTACTGCCCGGTCAGGCCGCGCGCGCCGTCGACGAACGGCAGCGGGGTGGGCTCGTAGCGCTCGATCGTGCCGTCGTAGTGACGCACCTCCGCGTACTGGTCCGTCGGGTGCGTCGCGTGGAACCACCACAGCTCGGCGCCGGTGCGCTGGCTGTCGAAGACGACCGGGGAGCCGATCGACGGGTCGAGAACCTGCCGATCCCAGACGAAGCGCGCGCCGTGGTCGAGGTTGGGTCCGCCGACCTGGACGGGATCGCAGACGCATGCCGTGACGCTCGTGCCGAGTCCGTGCACGTCGACCTGGTCGAAGGTCTTCTCCCGGCAACCGGTCTCTTCGGGGAAGTCGCACGGATCCTCCAGATCGACGAACATCGCCAGCGCACCGCCCGGCAGCAGCGGCCGCTTGCCGGCGTGCTCCCCGGTGACCCCCGGCGAGTACTTGCGGTCCTTCTCGTTCGTGACCCGGATCCCGGATCCGGTCAGCGGCGCGGTCCCGGCGCCGGCCTTGGTGGTGCCCGGACGGTACAGCGTCGTCACCTGGATGCCGCCGTTCGACACCGTGGTCTCCCCCGGCTCGTAGCGGTCTCCGGTCAGCGGCCCGGCGACCGGATCCGGACAGCACTCGGTCTCCGGCGTGCCCTGGCAGCGCATGTGCCCCGAGCCGACGGCACAGCACCAAACGAACAGCCGCACCCGCCACTCGGCGCCATCGCGCCGGGACACACTCGTCATGGGATCTCCTTCTCGAAGCTCGGCCGCTTCTTGCCCGAAGGCGCACCGACGCACCAGCGGCTTCCGCCCGGCGGCCCGCGTCCCCGAACCTTCACGCACCGCTCGCCCCTGGGGCGACGCTCGTCGCGTGCACGCCGAGACCACGCTGCGCCATGCCCGGGGCGTGGCGCGGTATCTGCGCACGGGCTTGCCCCGAGCACCGAGCCACCACCGGCCCGCTCGCTTCATCCCTCCGGGGTCCGCCTCGAGAGCTCACCCCACGAACTCACCCCTCCCGCTCCTGCTGCTCCTGCAGCGCGCGCAGCTCCTTCAGCTTCTTCGTGTAGGCCCGGTTGATCGCGCGCCGCCGCAGCTGCCCCAGCACCCGGTCCGGGTCGTCGCGCGCGACCACCGGCAGCTCGTCGATCCAGATCGAGTCGAACGTCTCGAGCGCCGTGTGCAGGTCGTCGTCGGGCCGCACCACCACCGGCGGGCTCGACATCACGTCGGCGGCGATCGCCAGCCGGTACACGCTCTCCGCGAACGTGAACTCGCGCACGTCGTGCGCCGACACCATGCCTACGATGCGGCCGACGTCGACCACCGAGAAGTAGTCCTGCCG
>CALKYL010000393.1 GCA_938003515.1 uncultured bacterium | reverse complement strand
CCGCGGCGCCTTGCGCGGGTAGACGTACTTGAGGGGCACGAAGACGGCGACCGACAGGGCGAGACACAGGGTCGAGAGGGCATGGGGCTTCACGGGTTCCTCCGGTGATCGGGCGTGCGACGCCCGGGCGGCCGCCGTCTTCCCGCCCGTCGTCGCCGTCGTGCACGGTGATCCACGTGACGATCGCCTTCTCGTGAGCCGCGGCCGCCGGCCACCCGCGGGGTCGGCGCAGGGGCTGGAACGCCGGCCCGCGCGTCCCAAGAAGCCCGCCCGATGGACAGCGTCAGCCAGTTCGTGCTCGGCTCGGCCGTGACCGCGGCCACCCTCGGGCCGCGCGTGCCCGCCGCGCGCGCCGTGGTCTGGGGCGGGCTGCTCGCGACGCTCCCGGACCTCGACATCCTGATCGACCACGGCGACGCGATCCAGAACATGACCCGGCACCGCGCCGAGAGCCACGCGCTGTTCTGGATGACCCTGCTCGCGCCGCTGCCGGCGGCCGGGATCGCCGCGCTGCACCGCGAGCGCCACCTGTTCCGCCGCTGGTGGCTCGCGGTCTGGATCGCGTGGATCACGCACGCGCTGCTCGACGCGTTGACGATCTACGGCACCCAGCTCTGGCTGCCGTTCGACGACCGGCCGGTCGCCTTGGGCAGCCTGTTCGTCGTCGACCCGCTCTACACGCTGCCGCTCCTGGTCGGCACGGTGGCCCTCGTCGTCGGCCGCGGCCACCCCCGGAGCCGCCGGTGGAACACGGCCGGCCTGGTGCTGAGCACGGCCTACGCCGCCTGCACGCTGCTGGCGCAGCAGCACGTGCGCGGCGTCGCCGCGCGTTCGCTGCGCGAGGCCGGCGTCGCCGCCGAGCACGTCGTCGTGTCCCCGGCGCCGTTCCAGGCGCTGGTCTGGCGCGTGGTCGCGGTCGCCGGCGACCGCGGCTACGAGGGCTACCGCTCGCTGCTCGACGACACGGACACGATGCGATTCGAGCCGTTCGACCGCGGCTCCGGCCTGCTGGCGGCGCTCGCAGACGACCCGTCGGTCGAGCGGCTGCGGTGGTTCAGCGGCGGCATGGTCAAGGCGACGAGACGGGGCGTCGACGTCCTCGTGACCGACCTGCGCATGGGGGCCGAACCGGACTACGTGTTCACGTTCGTCGTCGCCTCGGCCGACGCGAACGGTCGGTTCGAGTCCGTCGCGCGTCCCGGACGGCTGCCGTTCCGAGCCGACGCGGCCCGCGGGCTCGCGTGGCTCTGGCGGCGCATCTGGGACGCCGGCGCAGAGCGGCCGCGCTGACGGACCCGGCGGCCGCGGGCGCGGCGGCGCGCGGCGCGCTCACAGCGCGAGCGCGTTGCGGCAGCCCTTCGGGAGCGCAGCGAGGCACAGGCGCTGCAGCTCGCGGCGCTGGGCCCGGTCCTCGACCGACGTGAAGACGTACAGCTTCCACATGCGCGGATAGCTGTCCTCGAGGTCGCGGAGCCGGGGGATGTCCGCGACGAACGCGTCGAGCGGCAACGTGCGCTCGCCATCGCCCGGGAAGCGCACGAGCGTCTTCGCCTCCTTGAGCTGCATGCGCCGCTTCGGGCAGTAGAGCAGCACGTCGGCGTCGACGCCGAGCGCCGTTCGCGCCTCGCGTTCGCGCTCGCGCTCCCACGCGAAGCGCGCGTCCTGGCGCCCGGGCTCGAAGTAGGTCGTGACCAGCTCGTCCTGCACGTCGCGGTTCTGGTAGTACGGCAGCACGAGCACGCGCTTGGGCAGCTGACGCCGACGGAACCGCGCGACGAAGCGCCGCAGGCGTTCGGTCTCGGCGGCCGCGCCCAGCTCGAGGTCGCCGAGCCGCACGACCAGCGACTCGTCGGTCATGCGCTGCAGCTCGTCCGGCGCCAGCGCGCCGTCGCGCAGCGCCATCTCGACCATGCGCGACAAGAGGGCGCCGGCGGCGATCTTGGCGTGGTGGTAGTAGACGCGCTCCGAGAAGTGGTAGCGGCACTCGAGCACGCGCAGGAGCTCCGACACGATGTCCTCGCGCAGCATGCCGTTCTTCTCGCAGTCGACGAACATGCGGCCGGTCGTGCGCTCGATGCGGAAGTAGTCGACGACGCGCTGGTCGTAGCGCAGCTCGAGGCCGGTGTAGTGGGCGTCGCGACGGAGGTAGTCGAGCAGGTCGGCGTCGATCGTGTCGCTGACGACCTGCCGCCAGAAGGGCGGCACCGTGCGTCCGCGGCCGGTCAGCACCGCGAGCACGTCGCGGCGCAGACCCTGGCGGTCCAGCTCCGCGCCCAGTTCGCCGTCGCCGTCGAGCCCCGGGCCGAGCACCAGCTCGAAGCGCTCCGGCAGGTCGTGCCGCGGCAGCAGCCCGGTCTGGTCCTCGATGTTGTGGCCGTACGGGATGTGGGTGACGTCGTGCAGGAGCGCCGCCGCGCGGACGATGCGGCGCTCTTCGTCGGTGACCCGGTGGCAGCCCGCGGGGTCGCGGGCGGCGTTCTTGTCGCACGCGTCCAGCAGCCGGTCGCAGACGTGCAGCGTGCCGATCGAATGCTCGAACCGCGTGTGCACGGCGCCCGGATAGACGAGGGCCGCGCTGCCGAGCTGCTTGATGCCGCGCAGTCGCTGGAACTCCTGCGTGTCGACGAGTCGCAGCTCGTCCCGCGTCAGCTCGATGTCGCCGTGGACCGGATCGCGCAGGATGCCCAAGCCGGCGAGCTTAGCGCGCTCGCTCCGCGGGCCGGCGGTCGCGGGCGACCCCCGGACGAAAAGTGGGGATCGGACCTGGCTGCAGGTCCGCGCCCCCCACCACACAACGAAGCCACACGAGGCGTGCGCCGCGCTCACGCGTGACGCACCCGAGCCGGATACCCCTCGCAGCGCGGCGCGGCCGGCGGCTACGGCGCGCCGCGCGAGCCGGCGCAGCGACGCCGCGGCGGCAGCGGCGGTTGGCGCGATCCCGCTCCGGGACTTCCGACGAACGGGTCACGGCGGCGGCGGCGGCGCCAGTTCGACCGGACCGGTGACCATGCGCTCCAGCACCCTTCGCACCGGCGCGGCGCCCGTCCGCGCGGACACCTCGACCTCGATCTCGTAGCGCCCCGCGTACGGCAGCGCGACCCGCCACCGCTCGTCGGGGTC
>CALKYL010000392.1 GCA_938003515.1 uncultured bacterium | reverse complement strand
CACGAGGTTGAGGCGGAAGTAGTCCTTGAGCGAGATCTCGCCCGCCGCCGTCTCCATCGCGCGGCTGCCGAGCCCGGCGGCGAACAGGCCGCCCATCACCGCGCCCATGCTGGTGCCGACGACCTCGTCGACGCGCAGGCCGAGCCGCTCGATCGCGCGCACGATGCCGATGTGGCAGAACCCGCGCATGCCGCCGCCGCCGAGCACGAGCACGACGCGGCGCGGCCGCCCGTGCGAGGCCGGGACGAGTCCGGCGAGCGCCCCGGCGACGCGGCCGTTGTGCCGACCGTCGGCCGCGCCGTTCGTGCCGCGCGGCGGTGCGCCTGTCTCGTGGGTCTCGTCCTGGGTCACGGTGTTGCCACCGAGCCATGCGGACGGACTCGTGGCGCCTCCTGTCCCTACTAGATCGGTCGGCCCCGGATGTTGCCTGAAGCCCGCAACCCGGCGCGGTCGACAACTAGTAACGACACCTGGGAGGACGACGATGACAGCCTGGCAACGACTGCAACGCCTGCCGCGCAGCGAGCAACGCGCGCTGCAGGATTCGTTGCTGCAGCGCTACGTGCGCGAGTACCTCTACCCGTTCTCGCCGTACTACCGGGCCCTGTTCGACCGCCACGGCGTGCGCCCCGAGCAGCTGCGCACCGTCGACGACCTCCGGCGCGTGCCGCTGTCGACCAAGCGCGACCTGCTGCCGACGGCGGACGACCCGCAGCGCTTCAAGCAGTTCGTGCTGCAGCCGGACCCGGCGTCGATCCGCGCCGCCTGGCCGCTGTCGAAGAAGCTGCCGCTGTTGTGGCAGAAGTGGACCCACGGCGCGGCGTCCGTGCGGCGCCGCGTGCGCGACGAGTTCGCGCCGTGCTTCATGACGTTCACGACCGGGAGGTCGGCCGAGCCGGTGCCGTTCTTCTACTCGGCGCACGACATCCGCAACCTGCACGACACCGGCGCGCGTCTGGTCGACGTGATGCAGCTCGACCCCGAGTACCGCATCGCCAACGTCTTCCCCTACGCGCCCCACCTCGCGTTCTGGCAGGTGTTCTTCGCCGGCCAGGCCGCCGGCATGATGGCCCTGTCGACGGGCGGCGGAAAGGTCATGGGGTCGAGCGGCGACCTGCGCGCGATCACGCGGCTGCGCGCCGACGTGCTGATCGGCGTGCCGGGCTACGTCTACCACCTGCTGCGCCGCGCGGTGAACGAGGGGCTCGACCTGTCGTCGATCCGCTGCGTCGTGCTCGGCGCCGAGCGTGTGCCGCCGGGGCTCAAGGACAAGATCGTGCAGCTGCTCGCGCAGGCCGGCGCCGGCCCGGCGCGCGTGTTCGGCACCTACGGCTTCACCGAGGCGCGCATGGCGTTCGCGGAGTGTCCGACCGAGGACAACGCCTACACCGGCTACCACCTCTATCCCGACCTCGCGATCTTCGAGGTCGTCGACCCCGAGACCGGCGAGGTCGTGCCCGACGGCGAGGACGGCGAGCTCGTGTTCACGCCGCTGCAGGCGCGCGCGAGCACGGTGTTCCGCTACCGCACCGGCGACCGCGTGCGCGGCGGCCTGCGCTGCGAGCCGTGCCCCCACTGCGGCCGCACCGTGCCGCGCATCTCGAGCGACCTGACGCGCGAGTCGAGCCTCAAGGACCTGCAGCTGCTCAAGGTCAAGGGCACCCTCGTCAACCTCGAGGACTGCGCGATGCTGCTCGGCAGCATGCCGGAGGTCGAGGAGTGGCAGATCGAGCTCCGCAAGAAGGACGACGACCCGCTCGAGGTCGACGAGCTCGTCGTGCACCTCGCCGTCAAGGCCGACTGCGAGCAGGAGGCCGCGGCGAAGCGCGTGCAGGAGCTGTTCAAGAGCAGCCTCGAGATCTCGCCCAACCAGGTCGAGTTCCTCGGCCTCGAGTCGATGCTGCGCAAGATCGGCATGGAGACCGAGATGAAGGAGCGTCGCTTCGTCGACGCGAGGCCGAAGGCATGAGCGCATCGCGCAAGAACGGCCGCGCGCGCGGCCTCGCGATCGTCGCCGGCGTGCGCACGCCGTTCTGCAAGGTGAACGGCGCGCTCGCGGGCGCGTCGGCGGCGGACCTCGCGACGCACGCGTTCCGCGAGCTGCTCGACCGCACGCCGATCCGGCGCGACGCGATCGACGAGGTGATCCTCGGCTGCGCCGGCCCGGACGCCCGCGAGGCCAACGTCGCGCGCGTCGCCGCGCTGCGCTGCGGCCTGCCCGAGACGACGCCGGCGGTGACCGTCATGCGCAACTGCGCGTCCGGCATGGAGGCGATCGTGGCCGCGCGGCAAAAGCTGCTGGCCGGCGACGGCGAGGTGTTCCTCGTCGGCGGCGCCGAGTCGATGAGCAACTTCCCGCTGGTGATGGGCCCGCAGCTGGTGCGCTTCTTCCAGCGACTGAACAAGGCGCGCTCGGCGCCGCAGCGGCTGCGGGCCCTGCTCGGCTTCCGGCCGTCGTCGCTGAAGCCGCGCGTCGCCGTCGTCGAGGGGCTCACCGATCCGACGACCGGGCTGATGATGGGCCACACCGCCGAGAACGTCGCGCGGCGGTTCGGCATCGACCGCGCGGCGATGGACGCCTTCGCCCTCGAGAGCCATCGCCGGGCGACCGCGGCGCAGGCAGACGGCCGCCTCGCCGCCGAGACGGCGCCGATCGTGCCGCCGCCGGACCACGGCCGCGCGGTCGCCGACGACGACGGCGTGCGGACCGGTCAGACGCTCGAGGCGCTGCAGAAGCTGCGGCCCGTGTTCGACCGCCGCGAGGGCGACGTCACGGTCGGCAACAGCTGCCAGGTCACCGACGGCGCGGTCGCGCTGCTGTGCACGTCGCTGTCGATGGCGAAGAAGCTCGGCCTGCAGCCGCTCGCGATCGTGCGGTCGGCCGCGACCGCCGCGCTGTCGCCGGCGACGATGGGCCTCGGCCCGGTGCACGCGACGCCGCCGGCGCTGGCGCAGGCCGGCGTCGCGTTCCGCGACGTCGACCTGTTCGAGATCAACGAGGCGTTCGCCGCGCAGGTGCTCGGCTGCCTCAGAGGCTTCGCCGACGCCGCCTACTGCCGCGAGCAGCTCGGCCTCGACGGAGCGGTCGGCGCGGTCGATCCGGCGCGCCTGAACGTCAACGGCGGCGCGATCGCGCTCGGTCACCCGATCGCCGCGACCGGCGCCCGCCTCGTGCTGACGCTCGCCCACGAGCTGCGGCGCCGCGAGCTCCGCTACGGCGTCGCGACGCTGTGCGTCGGCGGCGGCCAGGGCCAGGCGATCGTGCTGGAGGCCGCATGAAGGAGATCGAAGAGCGACGTCCCGAGGCGCCGGTCGACGGCGACGGCCAGGGCGGCGGCGGCGCGACGGCGGCGCGGCTCGTCGAACTCGCGGTCGACGAGCACGGCGTGGCGACGCTGCGGCTCGGCCGCCGAGACGAGGCGCTGGTCACGCTGACCGAAGCGCGCATCGACGCGCTCGAGGCGGCGCTGCGCGAACTCGCGGGCCGGAGCGGGCTGCGCGCGCTCGTGGTGACCGGCCCCGGCCCCGCGATGTTCTGCGCCGGCGCCGACGTCAACCTGATCCGCGACGTGACCGAGCCGGCCGCGGGCGAGGCCGCCGCGCGGCGCGGGCGCGAGGTGTTCCAGCTGCTGCGCGAGCTGCCGGTGCCGGTGGTCGCGGCGATCGAGGGACCGTGCCTGGGCGGCGGGCTCGAGCTCGCGTTGTTCTGCGACGTGCGCGTCGCGAGCGACCACCCCGCCACCCGCATCGGGCTGCCGGAGGTCAAGCTCGGCATCGTGCCGGGCTTCGGCGGCACGCAGAACCTCACCCGCCTGGTCGGCCTCCCGCAGGCGCTCGGGCTGATCCTCGAGGGGCGGCTGCTGCGCGGCAAGCAGGCGCTGAAGGCCGGCGTCGTCGATCGCCTCGTGCCGTCGCCCAAGCTGCTGGCGGCGGCGCACGAGGAGGCGACGCGGCTCGTCGCGCGCGGTCGCAAGGCGCCGCCGCGCCGCTGGAGAAACAGCCCGTGCCCGATTACTTGGATT
>CALKYL010000391.1 GCA_938003515.1 uncultured bacterium | reverse complement strand
TCTGGGATCCCGCCGCCGGCGGCTTCGCGGTCGGCGGCCGGGACGGCGCGGTGCGCTGGATCGACGCGGAGCGCGCCGCGGTGCAGCGCCGGCTGCAGGTCGCCGGGCCCGACACGCTCGTCAGCGTGCTGGCCATGGACGCGGCCCGGATGATCGTCGGATGGGATCGCGCGTTCGTCGTCTTCGCCGACGGACGCGAGGAGCTTCGCGTCGAGTCGGGCGCGTTCTGCGGCGCGGTGTCGCGCGACGGTCGCCGGCTCGCGACGGGCGGCGTCGCGGACCAGGACGTGATCATCTGGGACCTGGAGTCCGGCGACCAGCTGCTGGCGCTGTCCGACATGGTCTACGCGGCGCGCGGCCTGTGCTTCGCGGCCGACGACCGCCACCTGCTGGCGCTGTCGCATCGTTGGGAGGCGCCGACCTACGTCTACGCCTGGAGCGCTCCGGCGCACGTCGAGCTGGCGCCGAGGTGAGACCGGGTGGCCGCCGAGCGGCGCGCGTCGGATCGAGAGGGCTCGCAGCCGGGCGCGGCCGGAATCCGCCGCGCGCGAGCCGGCCCGGTGGGTAGTCTCGGCGCCGGCGCTGCACGGGCAGCCGCCCCACCGAGCCGTCGATCGATGCAGCGCCCCTCCTTCCTGTCGGACGACTGCCCACCCATGGGCATCTACGAGACCCTCTACGCCTTCCGCGACAGCTTCGGCCGGTTCATGGGGAGCGAGGGCACGCACCCCTGGTCGCAGGGCTTCCCGCTGACGACCCCGCTCGACGGCGGGCCCGAGCTGCCGGCGAGCGTCGACGTGACCTTCGAGGACCGCTTCTATCCGAAGGCCTGGGGCCATCCGCTGCTGCGCGAGGCGATCGCACGGCACTACAACGGCTTCTACGGCTCGCGCATCGCGCCCGAGAACGTGATGGTCTTCGCGGGCGGCCGACCGGGCATCTACGCGGTGCTCGCGTTCCTGAAGCGGCACGTCGAGGTCCGCATCGGCAACGCCGAGTGGCCGGCCTACCTCGACATCCTGACGCAGACCGGCGCGAACTGGCGGGTCGTGCCGTTCACCGAGGAGAACGGCTTCCACCCGCCCAACTCGGCCTACTTCGACCGCGAAGGCCTCAACGCGAAGACGCACCTGCTGCCGATCATCTCCAATCCGGGCAACCCGACGGGCCACACGCGCGCGGGCGCCGAGCTGGAGGAACTGATCGCGATGGCCGAGCAGCCCAAGAACGGCATCCTGCTCGACGAGGCGTACGAGATGTTCCACCCGTCGAAGGGCGTGAGCGGCATCCGATACGTCCGGAACCTCGACGACAGCAACGTGTTCCTGGCCGGCGCATGCACCAAGGGGCTGCAGTGCCCCGGCATCCGCATCGGCTGGATCATCGCCAGCCGCAAGAACGTCGAAACGCTCGCCAACTTCTCGAGCTTCGGCATGGGCGGCGTCAGCCACCCGTCGCAGCTCTACGCCGTGAAGCTGCTCGAGCCGGAGCGCGTCGCGAAGGCGCGCGAAGCCGTCGAGCGGCACTACGGCATGCAGCGCGCGCGCTACGGCGAGGCGTTCGCGAAGATGGGGCTCGGCGTCCACACCGGCAACGGCGGCTTCTACCACTGGCTGAAGCTGCCCGACGGACTGGACGCCGGCGAACTCAACCGCCGCCTGTTCCGCCGCGGTGCCGCGATCCTCGAGGGCAAGGACTGCGACATGGCGCGGCCGCACGACAAGGAGCCGGGCTACGTGTCGCCCTACGCGTCCTGGTTCCGCTTCTCGTTCGGCCCGCTCCTGCCGGAGACGTTCGAGTCGGACGTCGCGACCCTGTCCGAGGTGCTGGCCGAGTACCGCGCCGACGCGGCCGCCGGGCGCGCCCGCTGAGCGGGTCGCGTGCGCCGCACCTCCCGCGCGCCGGTCGCAGCCGCGCGGACACGGCCCCGACGAGCCCCGCTCGTGGTTTCTAGCCGTTTCTATTCAGCGGCGACGCCCCTCGCGCCGAACACCGGGTTGCAACCACGACCCGGAGAACGAGAGACGCGCATGGAGGATCGAGACCGCTGCCCCGAACCCGTCGCCCGGCCGACCGCGCCCGACGCCGACCTGCTCGCCCGCCACAAGCGCATGTCGCTAGCGGCGCAGGCGAGGCAGGCCGCCTGGCAGCTCGGCGCCCTGATGCGCCGAGCCGAGCACGAGGCGCCCGAAGTGCACAGGAGGCTGCGCGTCGCCGTCGAGGCCCTGCAGCTGCTCAGCGCCCGGATCTCGGTCGCGCTGGCGAGCGACCGACCGGCCCCCGGCCGCCCCGGCAGCTAGCGGGCACGAAGAAAACTAGCCGATCTCCTCATGTCCAAGGCCCGGTCGGCCGATCAGCGCCAGTGCGATGACCCGTGAGATCGAGATCCGGATCGGTTCGGTCGAGCTGACCTGTCGCGGCGAGATCGACACCGAGCAGCTCGACGGCGTGCTCCGTTCGCTGCGCCGCCAGCTGCCCGAGCTGATGCGCGAGCACGAGGCGCGCGACACCCCGACCGCGAAGGAGCTGCTCGACCGCTCGTCGGCGAAGACGCACGGGGAGAAGGCGGGCGTGATCGCCTACTGGCTCGAGCACTGGCACGGCCGCCGCGAATGGCGCAGCAGCGACATCGTGGACGCGCTCGCCGAAGCCGGCGAGGAGCTGCCGAAGAACATCACCGACGTGCTCAACCAGAAGCGCGACAAGGAGCTGTTCGACGTCAACGACCGGCGCTGGCGGCTGACCGACGAGGGTCGCGGCTGGGTCAAGTACGCGCTGCTCGGCAAGGGCGACACCGAGTAGTTGCGCGGACCGGCCGTCACACCTCCGCTCGCCGGCGCGTCAGAACGCCGTCGCCCGGTAGGCGGCCGTGGTCGGCAGGCTCTGGAAGTCGTTGACGCCGTTGGTCGTCGCGCGCGTCGTCAGCGCGGTCGCGGCGGACACCGTCGCGGTCACCGTCTGTCCGAGCAGCGGACCCGTGGCCGAAGCAACCAGCGACAGCAGGAACGACGCCTTCATGGCGGGAGCTAGTCCGGTCGCGCGCGCACGGTAACCGACGCCCGGCGCCGGGCGGGGCGGGTCCTGCGTCGATCCCTATCCGCACGACCGATGCCCGCCGCCGATGCCGCGGCCGCGCGAAGCCGGACCCGGACCTTGCCGCGCACAGACCACCCGCTGCAAACTGGGTGCGGCCCCCTCATGCCCGACATCTCGAACCTGGCTCGCGCGCTCGGCCGCGTCCCGAGCGGCCTGTTCCTCGTCACCGCGACCACCGACTCCGGCCCGATCGGCTTCCTCGGGTCGTTCGTCATGCAGATGGGCTTCGAGCCGCCGACCGTCGCCGTCGCCATCGCGAAGGGACGCCCGCACCTCGACGCGATCCGGGCGGCGGGCCGCTGCGGCGTCTCGGTCCTCGACAAGCCGAGCTCTTCGGTGATGGGCGCGTTCCTGAAGGGCCGCCCCGAGGGCGGCTCTCCCTTCGACGAGGTCGCTTCGTCGACGACCGGGCGCGGCGCCGTCGTGCTCGACGACGCGCTCGCGTGGCTGGACTGCCGGCACGCCGGCGAGCACGAGACCGACGACCACGTGGTCGTCTTCGGCGTGGTCGAGGACGGCCGGCAGCTGCGCGACGGCGAGCCGACGACCCACGTGCGCCGCGACGGGCTCAAGTACTGACGGCGGCCGGGACAGCGTGGCGGGTCCCGGCTGAGACCCGTCCCGCGGTCGGGCATGCGACGCGGAATCGCGCGTCGCGATCGGGCTGCGGGGCCGGCCCGGACCGGTCCGTCTCAGCGCTGCAGCTCGATCCGGACGTCCTGCTGACGCTGTTCGAAGCGCAGCACGCGGCCGCGATCGTCGACGAGCAGCCGGATCGCGAGCCCGACGAGGTCGGCGTCGACGACGCGGCCGTCGACCTCCTCGTCACCGATGCGCACGCGCTCGAGCCCGCCGACCTCGAGGACCATCGGGAACGCCGTGCGCTGTTCGGTGTGCAGGAGCCGCACCCGGTGTTTCGCTCCCTCGACCAGCGCGCCGATGCGGTCGACGGCGAGCGCGAAGTGCAGCGTGTTGTTGTTGTGCAGCGGGAACACCGAGGGGTCGATTCGCTCTCTGTGTTCACGGTCGCCCTCGTCCGACGCGCGTGAGAATCGCGCCGCGCCGTCGGCGACCGCGACGTCGATCGTCTCACGCACGCCGCCGGCCTCGCGCTCGGCGTGGAAGGCGACGAGTCTGCCGTCGTCGCCGACCGTCGTGCGCGTCGCTTCGACGAAGCGGCCGCCGAAGTCGACCGTGCCCTCGAACACGTGCGCGCCGTCGAGCACGCCGAGATACGTGAATCGCTCGGTGCCGAGCGCCTTGCCGCCGACCGTCCACGCGTACGTCAGCGTCTCGCCGACCTCGTACGGAAACGGACCGCTGCGCCGCTCGCTGGCCGGCGCCCGCGCGGTGGCGGTCTTCGGCTCGTGGTCGAGCACGACGACCTCGTGCGGCCGGAAGGACGTGATCGTCTCGCTGAGCCGGATGTGGCCGGCGTCGACGAACGTGAACTGGCCCGCCGTGCAGTCGACCGGCAGCCAGCCGACCTCGTCGCCGAGCCAGACCTCGGTCCACATGTGCTGCGCGAACGCGCCCCCGTAGAGCGGCACGTACATGCCACCCATCGGCGTGCGGGCCGGGATGCCGAGCGAACGCAACATCGCGGCGAGCACGCGCGAGTGGCCTCCGCACTCGCCGCGCCGCGTCTCGAACGTGCGCCTGGCGCTGCCGCCGCCGGGGATCTCGTACGGGATCTCCTCGTACGCCCAGCGGCCGAGGCGCTCGACGACCTCGAGGCACGTCGTAGCGCCGTCGGCGAGCTCCTTCGCCTTCGCCGCGATGCCGGGGTCGTCGCTCTCGATGTTCTCCTCGGGCTCGAGGTACGGCTGCAGCGCGTCGGCGCGGAACGCGCCGTCGGGCGCCGGGAACGGCAGGCCCGCGTCGACGTCGACCCGCTGCGGCCGGATCGTGAACACCCCGCGGATCCGGCCGTCGTCGACCGTGCCCTCGAAGCGCTGCCCGGGGGCCGACAGCGACTCGGCGGTTACGACGTCGGTCGCCTGGATGTCGGCGCGCACCGTCAGCGAGGTGAGCACCGCCGGATCCTCGACCTCGAAGTCGGTGCGCACGAGGATCGAGTCGGTGACGTCGACGCGCTCGATGCGCTCGACGACCGACGCCGGCACGAGCTCCATCACCATCTGCTGCGGCGGGAGCTCGTAGCGCACGACCTCGTAGTCGGCGGCGCGCACGAACGCGACGGCCCTGGTGCCGACCGAAGGCATGTCGAGCTCGTAGACGAGCACGATCGTCGGCACGCCGAGCACTTCGATCTCACGCTCCGGCGGGTCGGCGCGCGTCACGCGCAGCGGCTGCACGCTGCCGAGCTCGGGCACCAGGTAGTCGGTCTCGAGCACGGCGCCGACGGCCGGCCCGCGCGTGCGCAGCCAGCGCAGGTCGGGCGCGGCGACCACCTGGTCGAGGTCGAGCGGCGGCGTGCCGTTGTCGAGCTGGAACCCTGCCTCGGTCGTCCGGCCCGACAGCGTCGTCGGCGACGATCCCGTGTCGGTCCGCGCGTCGAGGCGCAGCGGCCTGCGCGTGCCCGGCTCGAGCAGCCACGTCTGCTCGAAGTCCTGGTCGATCGAGGCGCCGAGCAGCTCGACCTTGACGACCGTGCGCGTCCGGAAGCGCACGACGGGGCGGCCGTCGTGGGTCGTGGCCTCCTCCGACTCGGTCATGTGCCCGACGACGCGCCCCTGCAACCGCACCGCGTAGGTGCGTTC
>CALKYL010000390.1 GCA_938003515.1 uncultured bacterium | reverse complement strand
GTGTCGAGTTCGCGGCCGGCGACGGTGTCGGCCGGATCGGCCTCGCCGCGCGGGGTCGCGACGCGCGCGGGCTCGGGCTGGCGCGCGCGGCGGCGCCGGTCCTCGCGCACGCGGTTGGCGAGCAGACCGAGCAGCCACGGCAGCACGGGGCGGGTCGGGTCCCAGTCGTCCTGCGCTTCGATGGCGGCGAGGAACGCGCTCTGCACGGCGTCTTCGGCGGCGTGCCGGTCGCGGCACAGGAACGCCGCGACCCGCCACAGCTCGGGCGCCGCGCGGTCGAAGACCCGCGCGAGCGCGCGCGGGTCCCCCGTGCGGCGGAAGGCGGCGAACAGGCGGTCCGTGCGGCTCTGGAACATGCGGGGTCTGGACCCGGAGGGGCCGCAGTGTCACCGGAATCCGCGGATCGCGCGAGAGCGGGTCGCCGCGGGTCGCCGCGCCCCCCCCGCCGCCGGCCCTCAGCGCGCGATGCGCGCGTGCAGGTGGTCGGCGATCTCGGTGCCGAGTTCCCGCATCACCGACACGAGGTCGCCGCCCCGAGCGCAGCCCGTGATCTTGCTGCGCAGTTCGAACGACCCGTGCGCCTGTGCACGTCGACCGCGGCCACGATCGAGCCGCAACGCAACGACGGGGGACGCGCATCCGCGCGTCCCCCGGAGCTCCCCCGTCAGAAGTCCAGCAGCGCCTCGCGCAGCCGTGCCTGGTTCTGGCGCTGCATGCGGGCGAGGTCGGCGAAGATCGCGCGGGCGCGCGGGCCGACGCTCGCCTCGAGCTGGGTGAAGGTGCGCTCGAACGCGAGGTCGCGCTGCACGTAGCCGCCGACGATGCGCTCGACGTCCGCCGCCGCCGGAGGCAGCCGGAGCGCGACGCCGAGGGGCTTCGCCGGCACGTTCTGCACGTAGCACGACAGCGCGTCGTCGTGGCTGCTGCGCACGCGGGCGATCGCCGTCAGGTGCTCCGCGTCGCGCGCGGCGAGGAAGCCGAGCAGCCCCGCGACGCGCTGGTCACCGGCGGCGCGCGCCGCCGCGGCGTAGTGCTCGCGGCAGCGCGCATGGGCCGCCTCGACCTCGTCGAGGATGTCGGCGACCGTCTGGAACGGCTGCAGCGCCTCACCGCGCCGATCGGCGCGGTCGGGAGCGTCCTGGTCGGACGGGCGCTTGCCGTCCAGGCGCGAACGGCCCGGCGCCGTCACTGGCTGCCGCTCCCGTCGGCCTTCTCCTGGCCGACGATCTCGAGGTCGTTGTTCACCCAGACCGCGCCGCCTTCGTAGGCGTTCTCGGTCGCGGCCAGGCGCTCGGACGCGCTGTGCACCTCGCCGGACAGGTTCGCGATGCCGCCCACCACGGCGACGGTGACGTCACCGGAGTCGACGTACGGCGACCACCACAGCTCCTCCTCGATGCGGCGCTCGATCTCGTCGTCGCTGTCGAAGGTGCGCCACGGCTCGTAGCGATACCAGCCGTAGGCGTAGAGCGGGGTCGTGTCGACCCACGGGTCGAACGGCGAGTGCGCGCCGTCGCGAACCGCGATCAGGTTCTCGACCTCGACGACGCCCGGCACGCGCGACGCCGCGTCGTCGGCGCAGGCGCGCTGGTAGTTGGTGTCGACGCGGCCGAACAGGCGGGCGGTCCCGTTGTGCACCGTCACCGAGACGTCGTCGGCGTCGACGTAGGGGTCACGTCGCAGCGCCGCCTCGACGTCCTTGGCGACGATGACCGAGCTGAGCGGGTTCTCGGGCTCGACCTTCAGACGGTTCTGCACCATCGTCACGCCGACCGTGTTGCGGGCGTCCTGCGCCGCGGCGCGGCGCGCCTTCAGGTTGTCGACCTCGCCGCGAAGCGTCACCTCGCCGCGGTCGACCGCGACGATCACGTCGAACCTAGAGACGCGCGGGTCGTGGCGCAGCGCGGCCTGGACCGCCTCGCGAATCTGCTCGTCGGAGCGGACGGCGTACTTCGAGCCGCGCAGCATCTCGTCGCGGGCCCAGCGGGCGACCTCGAGGCCCTCGGCGTCGACGTCACGCACGCCGGCGACCCAGGAGCACGTGCGGGCGCGGCTGCGCTCCGCGGCGCTGCCGACGGTGCCGGAGAGCTCGAGCTTCCCGTCCTTGCAGGTGACGTCGATCAGGCCGTCGTCGATCAGGACGTGCCAGCGCAGGCGCTGCTGCACGTCGTTGACGATCTCGGCGTCGGTCCGGTTGGTCCGGTAATCGACGGTGATCGTGTTGACGACCTTGGTCACGCCCGTGACCCCGGCCGCGACGTGCTCGGCGAGCGAGCGCTCGGCCCACGACTGCACGGTGCCGGACAGCGTGACCACGCCGCCCGTCGCGACGCTGACGTCGACCTCGTAGGAGTCGGTCGCGGGGTCGGTGAGCAGCGCGCGCTCGACCGAACGCTCGATCTCGGCCGCCGACAGGTCGTCCGGCGGCGTGACGTCGATGCGGTCGATCACCGCTCGCACGCCGCGCACGGTGCGCGCGATGGTCGCGGCGCGCTCGGACGCGAGCAGGTTGTCGGTCCTGCCGGACAGCGTCACGACGCCGTCCTGGGTCACGACGTCGATCCGATGCGACGGAACGGCGCGGTCGAGCAGCAGCTCGTCCTCGATCGCCTCGGAAATGCGTTCGTCGGAGGGAGTGTCCTGGGAGGTCTTGGGCATCGACGCCTCGGCGTGGCGCGGCGTCGTCGCGGTTTCGACCTCCTGCGCCGCCAGCGGCAGCGCGACCGCCGGAATCGCTGCGAACAGCAGATACAGGGACTTCGATTCGGAGAAGAAGTTGGTGCTCATGGCTTGCATGCGTCGTCGATGGGTTGCCGCGCGCAGGGCGCGGACGGAGGGGCGCGAATGGATGGGACAGGCCGCGGCACGTCGCACCCGGGGCGCCGCGGCGCGCACGCGTCGTCCGACCTGGGTCGTCGAGGCGCGTGCGGGAATGCGTGTCAGCGGCCGGAGAGGTGGGGCCGGTTCCGACGGGACGGGGGGCCACCGTCGGGGTTTCGGTGCGTCCCGAGACCGTTCCGGGCGCCTTGTCCGGTCGGCGGCGGTCCAGGCAGGACGTCCACGAGCAGTACGTCCTCGCCCTCCGTCGTCCGGGGGATGAAGTCGTTCGTGGAAGGGATCCGCATGACGCCCCGCCGTGGTGCAAGGCCCGTGCCGGCGTCGTACGGCGGAGCGCGGCGACGTGCGGCGCGGGATGCCGCGCGCTCGCACCACCGATCGGCGGCCTCGCCGCACGTCGTGGGCGACGCTATCGGTCGCGGAAGTCCTCTTTGCGCAGGCCGAGCTGCTTCATCTTGTCGTACAGCGAACGCGGCCGCAGACCGGCGAGCTTCGCGGTCTCGGCGACACGGCCGTGCGTGCGCTCCAGGAGCCGCGTCAAGAACGCCCGCTCCACCGCAGCGACCGCCTCGTCGCGCACTTCGCGCAGCGTCCGGCCCTCGAACGCATCGAGGTCGAGGAACGGCGCCGAGCTCGACCCCTCGTCCGGCGCGGACGCCGCGTCGCGAGCAGCGTCGACCGACGGCGGGTCGGCGCGCTGCGTGCGTGCATCACGGGGCGCAGCCGCGACCGGTGGCGCGCGTTCGCCACGGACCTGGGGAGGCAGGTGCTGCGGCGCGATCGGCGCGCCGTCGGCCATCCACAGCGCGCGCTCGAGCACGTTGTGCAGCTCGCGGACGTTGCCCGGCCACCCGTAGCCGAGCAGCAGCTCGAACGCCGCCGGCTCGCAGCCGCCGTAGCGAACGTCGTGTTCTCTCGTGTAGTCGCGCCCGCAGCGCCCGGCGAGCTCCCGCCCGGCGGCGCGGCGGGCGTCCCGCGGCGGGCCCTCGAGCCGGCCGCCGCCGCGGCGGGAGACCGGGCCCGAGCCGCACGCGCCGCGTTCGATCTGCGCCTCGATGTCGCGGTTGGTCGCGGCGACGACGCGAACGTCGACCGGCACCGGCTCGTTGCTGCCGAGCCGGACGACCTCGCGATTCTCGAGCACGCTGAGCAGCTTGACCTGCAGGTGCGGCGGCATCTCGCCGATCTCGTCGAGCAGCAACGTGCCGCCGTGCGCGGCCTCGAAGAAGCCGCGGTGGCGGCGGTCGGCGCCGGTGAACGCGCCGCGCTCGTGTCCGAACAGCTGGCTCTCGAGCAGCGTCTCGGGCAGGGCGCCGCAGTTGACGACGACGCACGGCGCGTCGGCGCGCGCGCTCGACGCGTGCAGCGCCTTGGCGAGGTACTCCTTGCCGACGCCGGTGGCGCCGGTCAGCAGCACCGACGCGTCGGAGCCGGCGATGCGACGCGCGTCGCGCAGCACCGCGGCCATCGGGCGCGCGCGCGAGCGCAGGTCCTCGAGCCGCGGCGTGGAGTCGCCGGACGCGAGCCGTCGCGCGAGCGCGCCGACGCGGCGAACGAAGCGCGGACCCTGCCGCCGGAGACGATCGCCGACTTCCAGGAGGCCGGCTTCTTTCGCATGCTGCAGCCCGCCCGCTGGGGCGGCTACGAGTGCCACCCGAATACGTTCTTC
>CALKYL010000389.1 GCA_938003515.1 uncultured bacterium | reverse complement strand
CGTTGATCTCGTACTTCACGAGGTCGGAGGGGGTGATCTCGACGTAGGCGGCGAGCAGGGCCGGCGGGTCGGCGCACGGCTCGAGGGCGTGCCAGGGGTGGGGGCGGAAGCGGTGCAGCGGCGCGGAGGTCATGCGGGGCGGGCCGCGACGATAGGGCGTCGGCGCGCCGGCGCCAGCTGCGCATCGGGTACGCTGCGCCCGGCCGCCGCGATGCCCGAGCTGCCCGACATCACCGTCTACAAGGAGCGCCTGGAGGCCCTGGTGGTCGGCCAGGTGCTCGAAGAGGTGCGGCTGCGCAGCCCGTTCGTGCTGCGCTCGGTCGTGCCGGGGCCGGAGTCGGTGCACGGCCAGGCGCTGCGGGCGGTGCACCGCATCGGCAAGCGGCTCGCGCTCGCGTTCGCCGACGAGCTCGGCGCGGAGCGCTTCGTCGTGCTGCACCTGATGGTCGCGGGGCGGCTGTCGTGGTTCCCGCGCGAACGGCGGCCCGGCGGCAGGATCGACCTGGTGCTGTTCGACTTCGAGGGCGGCACGCTGGTCCTGACCGAGGCCGGGAGCAAGAAGCGCGCGGCGCTGCACGTCGTCGAGGGGCGCGAAGCGCTGGCCGACTTCGACCGCGGCGGGCTCGAGGTGCACGACGCGTCGCCGGCGGGGTTCGCCGAGCGGCTCCGGCTCGAGAACCGCACGCTGAAGCGCGCGCTGACGGACCCGCGCCTCCTGTCGGGCATCGGCAACGCCTACTCGGACGAGATCCTGCACCGCGCGCGGCTCAGCCCGGCCGCGCGCACCGGCGCGCTCTCCGACGACGAGGTCGAGCGGCTGCGGCGCGCGATCCTCGCCGTGCTCGACGAGTGGACCCGGCGGCTCAGGCGCGAAGCGGGCGACGGCTGGCCGCAGAAGGTGACCGCGTTCCGCGAAGGCATGGCCGTGCACGGCCGCTACCGGAAGCCGTGCCCCGACTGCGGCGCTCCGGTGCAGCGGGTGCGCTACGCGGACAACGAGTGCAACTACTGCGCGGTCTGCCAGTGCGGCGGCAAGCTGCTCGCCGACCGCTGCCTGTCGGCGCTGCTCAAGCAGGACTGGCCGAAGACGCTCGCCGAGCTCGAGGAGCGCCGCCGGCCGCCCTGACGGCCTCGGCGTCGGGTTCGCGCGGGCGCCGGCTACGGCCGCGTCCGGGCGCCGGCCGATGATCGGGGCGATGACCGACGGGCCCGACACCGGACACGACGGCGCGAACCGGCTGGTCGTGCTCTGGCTGTGCTGGCTCGTGCTGGCGGTGTTCCTGCTGGCCGCGGGCGTCGCCGTGCTCGGCGGCTGAAGCGGCCCGGCTCTGGCTTGCGCGCGGCGCCGTCGCGACGATGCGGCGATGACCGGACTGGACTCCATCGTCGACGGCCGCGAGCGCGTGCTGATCCGCCAGACCAGGGAGTGGGGCGAGATCCTGCTCGGCTTCGAGTCGAAGAACCGCTTCGAGATCGACGACGAGCAGGGCAACAAGCTCGGCCTCGCGGCCGAGGAGGCGAAGGGCGTCGGGGCGTGGTTCCTGCGCAACCTGTTCGGCCGCTGCCGCAAGGCGACGATCCACCTCTACGACCCCGACGGCAACCGCCTCGGCCGCGGCGAGAAGCCGTTCCGGTGGTTCTTCCACCGCATGGAGGTCTACGACGGCGACACGAAGATCGGCGCCGCGCAGCGAAAGTGGTCGTGGCTGCACCGCGTGTTCGCGATCGAGAACGCCGACGGCGACGAGGTGATGACGGTGATCAGCCCGCTGTTCCGGATCTGGACCTTCCGGCTGATGTTCCAGGACCAGGAGGTCGGCGCGATCAGGAAGCGCTGGGGCGGGCTGTTGCAGGAGATGTTCACCGACGCCGACGTGTTCGGCGTCGAGGTGCAGCCGCACGTGCCGGTCGAGGTCCGCAAGCTCCTGTTGGTGACGACGTTCCTGGTCGACTTCACCTGCTTCGAGAACAACCAGGGCGGCGGCGGCCTCGGCGGCTTCGGCGGCGGCGACTGAGCCAGCCGTCCCCGACGCAGGCGCGTCCGCCCGCCGGGGGGCGTGCCCGTGTCCCGGCGACCGGCGTCACTTGTCCTCTGCGCGGAGCGCCGCGAGCTTCGCGCGCTGCGTCGGCGTCAGCCAGCGGTCGGCGTCGGTGCCGAGCGTCAGCGCGGCGTGCAACTTGGTGCGCTGCATCGGCGTGAGGTCGAGCCGCGCGTAGACCGTGCCGCCGAGCGCGTGCTGCTGGTCCGACGCCTTCGCCGGCCGCAGCCCGTCGGCCTCGACCGGCTCGCAGCTCTTCGCCTGCGCGTGCTCGGTCAGGCGCTGCTCCGTGATCACGTCCGGCCGGAAGGTGACCTCGACGACCTCGGCCTGTCCGCGCCACAGGGAGCGCGTGGCGACGACGCCGTCGAGCGCGCCGAGCACGGCCTCGCCCTCCCAGAAGCAGTGCATCCGGAACACCGCGGTGGCGGTCTTCGGCGCCGTCTCGCAGAGCGCGACCTCGAGGTAGCCGGGCACCGGCCGCTTCGCCTTCTGCAGAGTCTCGACCATGCGCCGGGCGATGCCGTGCGCGTCCCAGACGCCGTCCTTGCGCGGCAGCAGGTCCTCGCCGTCGCCGTCGACGAAGCGCACCACCGGGTTGTTCCACGCCGGCTCCTCGTAGCGGCGCCGGATCGCGTCCTCGGGCCCCTCGACGTTGTTGCGCACCAGCACGGACACGAACTCGGTCTCGATCGCCTCCTTCAGGAGCGCGTGCTCGAGCACGTCCTTGCCGAAGCCGGTGCAGGTCGCGCAGCCCGGGATCTCCTGGAACAGCAGGAACACCGGCTTGCCGTGCTGCTTCGCGTCGGCGAGCGCCCGGTCGAAGTCGCGGCGCCAGGCGATGGCGCCGATCTCGGCCCGGGGCTCGATGCGCTCCCAGGCGGGGTCCTGGGCGGTCACGGCGGCGGCGGACAGGACCAGGACGGCGGCGGTGCGCATGGCGACGATGCTACGCGATCTGCGGCGCCGGTTCCGCGTGCGGGCCGGCTGGTTCAGGCCAGCTGGGCGCCGCAGCCGTCGCAGAAGCGCGCGTCGTCGTCGTTGACGCGGCGGCACTGCCGGCACGTGTTCGGCTGCTCCATGGCGGCGCCGCACTGGTCGCAGAAGCGCGCGTCGGCGTCGTTGTCGTGGCCGCACGTGCGGCACGGCACGCCCGGTCCGGCCTGCCCGGCGTCCCCGCCGCGCAGGCCGTCGGCGATCGCGCCTGCGGCGTCGCGCAGCCCCGGCTTCGTCGCGCGCGCCACGTAGTTCAGCGTGTCGGACGCGACCGGCGCGGTCTCGCCCGCGACGTAGCGCGCGATCGAGCCCATGTAGCCCGCCTTCAGCAGCATCGTGCCGAAGCCGAGCATCGGCAGGCCGACGAACGCGCACCAGAACTTGTCGGCCATGCCGCCGCCGCCGAACGCGGCGAAGAACGAGAACAGGCCGACGGCGGTGAAGATGCCGCCGACGACGACGAGGATCCCGCCGAACAGGCGCAGGCCGGCGCGCTGCACGTCCTGGTGGGGGTTGATGCGGTGGCGGCTCATGGGCGTCTTCGGGACGAGGTTACGTGATTCCCGGGCGGCTATCCCGGATTCTGCGGCGCGTGGGCGGTCCCGCGTCGGCGCGCGCGCGCCGGACACCGTATCGCGAACGCGGGCGCGCGGGCCGCGTCACGCGCCGAACATCGAGAGCCACTCGGCTTCGGTCCTCGGCCGGAACACCGGGTTGTCGCGGCGCGTGTCGCCGAGCCGCGCGTGCGGCCGCGGGTCGTACGCGTGGCCGGGGTAGAGCACGGCGTCGTCGGGCACCTGCATGAGCCTCTGTGTCAGCGAGCGGTAGAGCTGGCGCACGTCGCCGCCCGGGAAGTCGGTGCGGCCGCAGCCCTGCAGGAACAGCGTGTCGCCGGCGACCAGCCGGTTCTGCACCAGGAAGCACTGCGAGCCCGGCGTGTGGCCCGGCGTGTGGATCAGCGTGATCGGGATCTCGCCGACCTCCACCACGTCGCCGCTGTCGTGCAGCGCGAGGTCGCCCGCCGAGCAGCCGGTGACGCGCCGGATCCACTCGGCTTCCTGCCGCTGCGCGTGCACCTTGCACGGGCAGCGCGCGAGCAGGTGCGCGATGCCCTCGAGGTCGTGGCCGAACGGGTCGCCACCGACGTGGTCGGGGTGGTAGTGCGTCGCCAGCGCGCCGACGACGCGCAGGCCGTCCGCCTCGACGAGGTCGACGACCTCGCCGACGGCGTAGCAGGGGTCGACCAGCACGACCTCCTTCGCCTCGCGGTCGCCGATCGCGTAGACGAAGTTGGCCATCTGGCCCGCGACCGGCTCGTCGCGCGCGAAGTCGCGGCCGGCGAGCCACTGTCGGAAATACAGACGCTGCTCAAGGGAGGGGGTGGGGTCGTGCCGATCCATCGATGGCAAGGATGGTAGACGAACCGCGGCGAGCCTTGGGTGCGCTTCACGGGCTACGCGCAACCCCGAG
>CALKYL010000388.1 GCA_938003515.1 uncultured bacterium | reverse complement strand
CTCGCCGCGCTGCGCCGGAACCCGTGGCGCGCGCTCGGCACCGGCCTCGGCCTGCAGCTCGCCGCGGCGGTGCCGTTCGTCAACGCGCTCGGCCTGTCGTCCATGGCGGCGATCGCCGCGACCAGCGCCGTGCTGCACTTCGACAAGCGCTCGCGCTGACGCGGGCCGGCGCGACGAATGCGTTTGGGGATTCGGCCCCGCTGGCGCAACATCGAGCCCCCCCCCATGACCCGCCGCCTCCTGGTCACCAGCGCCCTGCCCTACGCGAACGGGCCGATCCACCTCGGCCACCTCGTCGAATACCTGCAGACCGACTTCTGGGCGCGGTTCCAGCGGCTCTGCGGCCACCGGGTCGTCTACGTCTGCGCCGACGACACGCACGGCACGGCGGTGATGATGCGCGCCGAACAGGAGGGCCGCGCGCCCGAGGACCTGATCGCCGCGATGTCCGCGGCGCACCAGCGCGACTTCGCGGCGTTCGGCGTGTCGTTCGACCACTACGGCTCCACCCACAGCCCCGCGAACCGCGCGGTCTGCGGCGAGATCTGGGCGCGGCTGCGCGAGCGTGGACTGGTCGTCGAGCGCGCGGTGCCGCGGCTGTTCGACGCGACCCGGCGCATGTTCCTCGCCGACCGCTTCGTCAAGGGCACGTGCCCGCGCTGCGGCGCCGCCGATCAGTACGGCGACGCGTGCGAGAAGTGCGGCAGCACCTACGCGGCGACCGAGCTCGTCGAGCCGCGCTCGGTCTTCTCGGGGGCGACGCCGGAGCTCCGCGACTCGACCCAGCTGTTCGTGCGGCTCGAGCCGCTGCAGCCGTTCCTGACCGCGTGGACGCAGGACTCCGGCGCGCTGCAGCCCGAGGTGCGCAACTACCTCAAGGGCCACTTCCTCGACAAGCCGCTGCAGGACTGGGACGTCTCGCGCCCCGCGCCCTACTTCGGCTTCGAGATCCCCGACGCGCCGGGCAACTTCTGGTACGTGTGGTTCGACGCCCCGATCGGCTACGTCGCGGCGACCGCGGAGTGGTGCGAGCACAACGGCGAGCGGCTCGACGACTGGTGGCGGAGCGGCGACGCCGAGGTCGTGCACTTCCTCGGCAAGGACATCACCTACTTCCACACGCTGTTCTGGCCCGCGCTGCTGCACGTCGGCGGCTTCTCGCTGCCGCGGCGCGTGCACATCCACGGCTTCCTCAGGGTGAACGGCGAGAAGATGTCGAAGTCGCGCGGGACCTTCGTGACCGCGGAGCGCTACCTCGCCCACCTCGAGCCCGAGTGGCTGCGCTACTACTACGCGTCGAAGCTCGGGCCGAAGATCGACGACCTCGACTTCCAGACCGACGAGTTCGTCGGCAAGGTCAACAGCGACCTCGTGGGGCGCGTGGTCAACCTGGCGAGCCGGTCGGCGAAGTTCGTCGCCGAGGTCGGCCTGTCGACCCGCTACCCCGACGACGGCGGGCTGTTCGCCGCGGCCGCCGCCGAATCGGAGCGCATCGCGGCCGCCTACGATGCGTGCGACTTCCGCGAGGCGATGCGGTCGATCATGACGCTCGCCGACGCCGCCAACGAGTTCGTCGAGCGCCGCGCGCCCTGGAAGCTGAAGAAGGACCCCGACCGGGCGGGCGAGCTGCAGGACGTCTGCACGGTCGTGCTCAACCTGTTCCACCAGATCGCGGTCTACCTGACCCCGGTGCTGCCCGAGCTGTCCGCGAAGGCCGGCGCCCTGCTCGGCAGCGACATGTCGCGCTGGTCGCTCGCGCACACGCAGCTGGTCGGGCGCCCGGTCCAGCCCTTCCAGCACATGATGGCCCGCGTCGAAGCGGCCAAGGTCGACGAGATGTTCACACCCGAAGCGCCGAAGCCGTCCAGCCCGCAGCTCGACGCGGAACCGCTGGCCGCCGAGATCACGATCGACGACTTCCAGAAGGTCGACCTGCGCGTCGCCGAGATCGTCGCCGCGGCCGAGGTCCCAGAGGCCAAGAAGCTGCTGCGGCTGACGCTGAGCCTCGGCGGGGACGTGCGCCGCGAAGTGTTCGCGGGCATCAAGGGCGCCTACGAGCCGTCGAGCCTCGTCGGCCGCCTGGTCGTCGTCGTCGCCAACCTCAAGCCGCGCAAGATGAAGTTCGGCACCAGCGAGGGCATGGTCGTCGCGGCCGGCGCGGACGGCGAGGTCTACCTGCTGTCGCCGGACCAGGGCGCCCGGCCGGGCCACCGGCTGCACTGAGGGCCTCCCGGCTCCGGCGCGACCCCGGGGCCGTCGCTCCGGGGAGACCGGACGCGCGCCGTCGGGGTGCTCGACCCGCCGACCGGCCCTACGGCTCCCGGCGCGTACATGAAACAGGGTTCAGCCAGAGCCGAACCCCGTTTCTCGTTGGCGGAGATGCCGTGGCCACAGGGCCGGGCGGCATCCGCGAAGATCACTTCTTCGCCTTCTTACGGGCGGTCGACTTCTTCGCAGCCTTCTTGGCGGTCTTCTTCGCCTTCTTCTTAGCCTTACGCTTGGCAGCCATTCTCTCTGTCCTTGTTAGGGTTTCGTGGGGGAAGACCGGCACGGGGCTCACGGGTGTGGACCACCAGGTTCCGGCCGAAAGTAGTGATCGGCAAACGCGCGTCGGGAATTCACCGGAACTCTGTTCCCAGCCTTGAGATACTGCGGAAACGGCGCGACGAATGGTAATCCGAAACGCTATGCAAACCCCAGTAACAATGGGTTTGCAGATCTGTTATTGACTCTTCACAGCGTCTGCGGCATGCCTGCGGGTTTTTTCGTTTTCTGTTGCCAACGACCGCGGCGAATGGCGGCGCTGCGCGCCGCGGCGACGGCCCGAAACGCGCGCGGGCCACGCGCGGTCGAACACCGCGCGTGGCCCCCATCGCGACCGTCACGTCGCGCCGTGCGACCGCTCAGTCGAACAGCTTGTCGAGCGTCTTCTTCGCGTCGGACCCGTACTCCTTGCCGAGGTCCTCACCACCGACGTCGCCGCGATCCAACGCTTCGCGGTAGATGTCGGCGAGCTTCTTCGCGGTCTCGCTCGCGTAGAGGCGCACCATGCCGACGGTCGTGCGGTCGTCGAACAGGATGGTCAGCAGCGTGCGGTCCCCGACGAGCGACAGCTGGATGTTGTCGCGCTCGCCCTGGTGGACAATCGCCGGGGACTCTTCCTAGCCGAGCAGCCGCGCCATCTCCCTCGCCTCGCTTGGTGACCAGGCGGCCCTTCTTGTGGAGCACGAGCGCGCACCGCGCGCCGGACAGCCCCAGGAACTCGGCCAGCAGCTTGTCGATGCGGTCTACGTCCTCCTTGTAGAAGGTCAGACGGTCGTGACGCAGACGCTCGTTCTGCGACATGGACTTCTTGCTGTCGGCCATGACTCAGAACGGCTTGTTGCCGAGGACGAAGTAGGCGACGCCGGCGGCGGCCGCCAGCAGCATGACCGTCA
>CALKYL010000387.1 GCA_938003515.1 uncultured bacterium | reverse complement strand
GTAGCCCGCGCTCGCGAACACGACCGCGAGGTCGAGCCGGCCGGGGCCCAGCACGCGGCGCAGTTCGCTCGCGACCGCGTCGCACGCCTCCTCGACGTCGGCGGATTCGGCGAGCGAGCTGTGGAACTCCATGGCGGCGGCGCGGTCGGAGGACGCAGGATAGGGGGCCGGCGCGGGCGCGCAACGCGCGTGGCGCCCCGGAATCCGTTGCCGTGCTGGGCGGGGGATGGGAAGGTCTCGCCGTGCACCTCGTGCTCGTCAGCGCGCCCGGCGACGGTCCTCGACCCCACTGGAGCCAGGAGCTGGCGGCGCTGCTCTCGCAGCTGGCGACCGCCCGCGGCGCGCGCGTCCGCGGGCTCGCGGCGCTGCACTCCGGATCTGCGCCGCCCGCAGCCGTCGAAGGCGTCGAACTGCTCGCCCATCCGGTCGGTCCCGCGCGCCCTGTCTGGGCCGTCGCCGCGAACCACCGCGACACCCCGATCGAGCGCGCGCTGACGCGCTGGCTGCGAGACGAGCCGCGGAGCGTCGTCGTGCACCTGGGCGTCGGGGCGCGCGGCACGCCGAACGCCCTCTGGCTCGCCGACCGGCTGGGCAGCGCGGCCCACGCCGTCGCGCGCGGCGCCGAACTCGTGTGCGTGCGCGGCGACCTGATCGACCGCGAGCGGCAGCCCTGCGCGCGCTTCGACGACCCGGACCGCTGCCGCTGGTGTTGCTCCGCGGGGTTGTTCCGCCGGCCGCGCGCGGACGACCTGCGCAATCGCACCGACCTGCTGTCGGCGGGACTGGCCACCGCGCTGACGGTGTCCGTGCCCGACGCCGACGACGCGCGCTTCGCGACCGCGCTCGGTGTCGCGCCGCGCCGCGTCGCCGTCGGCGTCGAACCCGGCGCGCTCGTCGACCGCTGTCTGGTCCGGAGTGAGGGCACGGCGGGAGCGCCGGACGACTGAGCCGGGCGTGCGCCGGCGAAACCTCGTGTGCACGTTCGTATAGTCAGAGGCGGCGCATGCATCTCGTTCCTGCAACCGTCGTCGCGCTCGTGGCCGGGTCCGCGGCCGGAATCGCCGCTCAGGGCGCTCCGCGACCGACTCCGCCGCCCGGCGGCTTCGGCTCGACCGTCGAATTCGCAGTGCCGGTCACCTACTCCGACGGCTACCTGACCTACGGGACCATGCGTCTGCCGACGGAGACGCCTCCCGCGGCGGGCTGGCCCCTGGTCGTGCACGTGCATGCGCTCGGCGGCTCGCGCTTCGACGACCTCGCGTTCCAGGACGAGGTGGCGGCGCAGGGGTATGCGGTGTGGAGCTACGACGTGCGCGGCCAGGGACAGGCCGTCGCCGCCAACCCCGGCCACGCGAACGGCGGCACGACCCTGTGGGGGCCGGTCGAGCGCCACGACCTCGCCGAGCAGATCGCCTTCGTCGCTGCGGCGCCGGCCTGGAGCGGCGTCGTCGACGCCGCCCGGGTCGCCGTCGTCGGACGCAGTCAGGGCGGCGGCCACGCGTGGCTCGCGGCGGCGTGGTCGGGCCGGCCGATCCAGGCGCCCGGCCGCACCGCGATGACGTTCCCGCCCGTGCGCTGCGCGCTCGCGTTCGAACTGGTGGCGGATGCGATCGACGACTGGCTGCGCGGCGGCGCGATGTTCAGCTCGTGGTGGGTCGAGGCGATCGCCGGCAGCTACCAGGCGATCCCGTTCGACCCCGCGTTCGTCGCCGACTGCCGGGCGGCCTTCGTCACCGAGGACCCCGCCGCGCTGGCGGCGGCGCTGTCGGCGCAGCAGCGCGACCTCGGCGCGCTGCTCGCGACGTCGTCGGTGCCGGTGCTCTTCGGCCACGCCTACTTCGACACGGTCTGCGGCCCGGTGTCGGCCCTCGAGCGCCTCGAGTCGCTGCCGGCACCTCGTCGCGCCCTGCTCGGCACGATCGGCCACGGCGTGCCGTTCAACGGCCACGAACGCGCCGCGCGCGACGTGCTGGCGCTGCGCTGGCTGCACCGCTTCCTGTGGGACACGCCGAACGAGGTGGACCTGGAGGCGCCCCACGTGCTCGCGGCCATGCCGTTCGACGCGGCCCGGCGCGATGACCCGACGCACGTCTGGTCGCGCCACCATCTCGGCGCGCTGACGCCGCCTGCTGCCGCCGAGCGCTTCTACCTGCACGACGACGGCACGCTCGGCGGAACCGCGCCGTCGGCGCCGCAGATCCCGCTGGTCGTCACGCAGGTCATCGACCCGGCGGCGACCCAGTTCCGGCCGACGGACTACCTCGATCAGCCGGCCGTGCGCGACGTCGCGGCGGTGCTCGCTGCGTGCCCGCTCGACGAGCAGGTCTTCTCGACGACGGTGCCGGACGAACTCTCGTGCTCGCGCAGCGCGCTGCTGCATCTGCGCGTCGTGCCGCACGACCCGGCGTGGATGCTCGCCGCCCTGCTCACGATCGAGCCCGTCGGCGGCGACGAGGTGCTGCTCGCGAGCCGTGCCATCGCGTCGCGGACGAGCGTGCCCGGCGTCGCCGAGGAGCACGACGTGCGGCTGCCGCCGATCGCCGTGCGGGTGCCCGCCGGCGCGACGCTCCGGATCCGGCTGCGCAACCTGTGGCTGCGCGAGTTCCCGATGGCGCGCACGCTCGAGGTCGCCCCGTTGTTCACCGACTTCGCGGTCGACGTCGTGCCGGGCGGCGAGCCGGACGGCTCGTGGCTCGAGCTGCCGCTCGCGCCGACGGCGCCGCGCCTCGTGCTCGACCGCACGACGCTCGACCTCGCGTCGCCCCAGCCGATCGCGGGCCGCATCCGCGGCGGCGCGGCGCGCGCGGGCTTCCCCTACTTCGCCCTCGTCGGCATCAGCGGCCAGGAGCCGGCGACAGCCTACCTCAACGACGTCGTGCAGATCGAGGCCGACTGGCTGGCGATCGCGTCGGTCGCCAGCACCGGAGGACCGTTCTTCCTGGGCTTCCTCTGCGTGCTCGACGAG
>CALKYL010000386.1 GCA_938003515.1 uncultured bacterium | reverse complement strand
GGTCGAGCACGCGCCCCGAGAGCCGCGCCGCGTCCTCGAGCACGGCGTTCCGCACGCGCGCCGTCGTCGGTCCGCGCCAGCGCAGCTCGAGCGGCGCCTTCCGCGGTGCGGTGATCCGCAGGTCGCCGCCGCCCGCCGGCACGCGGGGCAGCAGGTAGACGCCTTCGCCGTCCGCCGCGGTGCGCGCGACGACGCGGCCGTCAACGACCAGGTCGATCCGGGCGGCAGGCACCGGGTCGCCCAGCACGTCGACGATGCGGCCGCTGAGGGCGGTGGGCGTGTCGTCGGTCCGGGTGTCGGCAGACCGGTCGCCGGGGATCTGGGTGCCGGGGATCCGGGTGCCGGGGATCCGGTCGCTGGCGTTCCGGGCGCTGGCGGGTGCGACAGCGAGCGGCGCGCAGAACACCGCGAGCAGGCTCACCAGGGGGTTTCGCATCGGCAACTCGGGACGGTCGTCTCGGGAGGGCGCGCCGCGGCCGGCGGTTCGACGGGGCGGCCCGAGCGGAACTCCCGCGGCGAGGCCGTGGGCCTCCACCCCGCGTGATGGTGCCACGGCCTCGCGGTCTCGTGCGCGGATCGCGGCCGCTCCCGCCGCGGAGCGGTCCCCGGTGGCGCCGGCAACCGCGCCGCGCGCTCGAGCGGCGACGGCGGCCCGGCCGGTCGCGCTGCCCGCGTCCGACGTTGCGGGTCGTCGACGCTTGCCCGCCGGCAGCCGCACCCGGACGATCCGGGCATGGTCCGTTCGCCCGCCAAGACCGTCGCCGAATACCTGCGCTCGCTGCCCGCCGACCGCCGCGAAGCCGTGGAGGCCGTCCGCGAGGTGATCCTCGAGAACCTCGACGCCGGCTTCGAGGAGGGCATCGGCTACGGCATGTTGAGCTACCACGTGCCGCACTCGGTCTATCCGGCGGGCTATCACTGCGATCCGAAGCAGCCGTTGCCGTACGCGGCGCTCGCGTCGCAGAAGAACTACCTGTCGCTCTACATGATGGGCATCTACACCGAGCCCGACGACGCGAAGTGGTTCGAGCAGGCCTGGCGCGCGAGCGGCAAGCGTCTCGACATGGGCAAGTGCTGCGTGCGCTTCAAGCGCCTCGACGACGTGCCGCTCGACGTCGTCGCCGAGGCGTTCCGCCGCATGCCGGCGCGGCGCTACATCGCGTGCTACGAGGCGCAGCTGCACGGCGGCGCGTGGTCGCGCAGCGCGGCGGGGGCCGAACGCGCGGGCGCGAAGCACGCCGCCGCGAAGAAGGCCGCGGCCAAGAAGGCCCTCGCGAAGGCGGCGCCGGCGAAGCGGGCCGCGAAGAAGGCGGGGAGGAAAGCCGCCAAGAAGTGAGGCCGCCGGCTACGCGGCGGCCTTGCGTCCGCGAAGCACGAACGCCGGCGGGAAGTTGCGCAGCACGAGTCGGCTCGTCGAGAACTCGGCGAACGTCGCCTTCATCAGCCGCCGCAGGCGGAACGCGCCGGGCGCCGGCCACGACTGAAGGTAGCTGAAGGTGCGGAACTCGCCGCCCGGTGCGAGCACGCGCGCGGTCGTGGCCACGATCTCCTCCATCGTCGGCAGCAGGATCAGCGGCAGGCCCGACAGGATCGCACGGGGGGCGCCGAGCCCGCGTTCGCGCAGCAAGCGCTCGACGTCCTCGACCTGCGCGTTGGCGAACGCCAGCGACGGGAAGCGGCGCTGGAGGATGTCGCAGAAGCCGGGCTCGCGCTCGATGCCGAGGTAGCGCGCCCCCGGGGTCGCGTCGACGAGGGCCGAGATCGCCGGCGTGAACGACCCGGTGCCGACTCCGTACTCGACCACGACGGCGTCGCCCGGCAGGTCGAGGCCGCGCACCATCGTGGCCGCCAGATGGCGCGTGCTCGGGCAGAGCGCGCCGACCTCGCGCGGGTTCCGTAGGAAGCGTCGGAAGAAGAAGAGGCCGCGTTCGGCCGTGGTCGTCACCATCGGCCGTCAGCATGGGCGGCCGGCCTCGCGGGGAAAGCGCGGGTCGCTCGGATCGGAACTCTTGTTCTGGTCATCACGATCCCTGCACGAATCCCGCGATGGTTCAGTGTCCATCGCTCCGCGCCTTCGATTCCGGACCTCCGCGCACCCTGGCAAGGGCGGTTGCCAGCGGGCCCACGCGCGGACGGGCGCGTCACCCTCGACCGAGGTCTTCCCGATGACCGGCCGACGCCTTGGCAAGGTGGACTTCCACCTGCACTCCTACGCTTCCAACGTCACCGACTACTACGCCGCGAACACGTTCGCGATCCCGGAGTCCTACTCCGACCCGATCGCGACCTATCACGAGTTGAAGCGGCAAGGCATGACGCTCGTGACGCTGACCGATCACAACTCGATCGACGGCACGAAGGAGATGCTCGACGCCGGTCTGCCAGACGTGTTCATCAGCGCGGAGATGACGGCGACCTTCCCCGAGGACGGCTGCAACATCCACGTGACGGTCGCCAACATGACCGAGGCGCAGTTCGCCGAGGTCGACCGGCTCCGCGGCAACGTCTACGAGATGATCGACTACGTCGATCGGCAGATCGCAGAGGAGGAAGGGCACGCCGCCGGGAACCGGCTCGCCTACTTCATGACGCACCCGTTGATGAGCACGCAGAACCGGCCGTACGGCCGCGAGGGCGCGCTGACCGCGGAGCACATCGAGAAGGCGCTGCTGCTGTTCCACTGCCTCGAGGTCCGGAACGGCACGCGCACCCGCTCGCTGAACGAGTTCACGCACCGGCTGGTCACCTCGCTCGACCGAGGCACGATCGAGCGGCTCGCCAACGAGCACGGCCTCCTGCCCAAGGGGCGCACGCCCTGGCTCAAGGCCGTGGTCTCGGGCTCCGACGACCACAGCGGCATCAACCCGGGGCAGACGTGGACGGAGTTCCCGCTGCCCGAAGGCCGCCGGCCCGAGCCCAACGACGTGATCGACGCGATCCGCGCGCGCCAGACGGCGCCCGGCGGCGCGCACGGCGGTCCGGTGACGCTCGCCCACGCGATGGTCAAGCTGCTCTACGACGGCCACCGCGTGCGCAGCCGCACGTCGGCCAAGGGCGTCAGCATGGGCGGCCCGATCAACTCGCTGCTCAAGGTCGTGTTCGAGACGGGGTCGCTGAAGCTGCACCACAAGCTCGCCTTCCAGAGCAGGCTGTGGTTCCACAAGCTCTTCGAGAGTCGCGTCGGACGACGACGCTGCACGTCGGACCAGCCGTTCGAGAAGATCCTCGCGAGCGAGGCCCGGAACCTGCTCGCGGACAGACAGTTCAAGAAGGGCCTCGCGGGGCTGACGCGGGCGGACGACCGGATCTTCACGGTCGTGTCGACCCTCGTGAACCGCATCTTCCAGCGCTACGTGACGCGCATCCGCTCGTCGACCTCCTCGAACCTGGTGCGGGTCGTGAAGGAAGTCGTCGCGATGGTGTCGTCGAACGTCTTCGTGTCGATGCCCTACCTGTTCTCGTACCTGCACCAGTCGTCCGATCGCATGATCGTGCGCGACGTGCGCAAGCGCTTCGACATGGCCGAGCGGCAGAAGCTCGTGCTGGTCACCGACACGTTCTTCGAGATCAACGGCGTCGCGCGGACGATCCGGCGCATGATCGACGAGGCGAAGCGGCGCGACATCGACCTCACGGTCGTGACGTGCCTCGCGGACGACGAGCGTGAGTCGTGCCTCGCCGACCCGGCCGTCGCGCGCTGGGTCGAATCGGGCCAGCTGAAGATCCTGTCGTCGATCGTCAACCTGGACCTCCCAGAATACCGGGGCCTGCAGATCCGCGTGCCGCCGTTCCTGGAGCTGCTGAAGTTCCTGCAGGAGCGCGGCTTCACGAAGATGCAGATCAGCACGCCCGGCACCGTCGGCGTCGCCGGCCTGATGGCCGCCAAGCTGCTGCAGATCGAGACGTCTTCGACCTACCACACGAGCTTCCCCGAATACGTAGAGGACTACACGCGCGACATCAGCCTGGAGGCGCTGACGTGGAAGTACATGATCCTCTTCTACCACTCGGTGGACGAGGTCGTCGTGCCGTCGAAGTTCGTCGCGCGCCTCTTGCACCAGCGGGGCCTGCGCAACCGCAAGCTGCTGGTGCTCGACCGCTGGGTCGACACCGAGCGGTTCCACCCGGCGAAGCGCGTCGCCGGCTGGTGGCGCCGCTTCGGCGTCGCGGACGCCGACCGCAAGGTCAAGCTCCTCTACGTCGGCCGCGTCGGGCTCGAGAAGAATCTCGACGTCATGGCCGACGCGTTCGAGCAGGTGCACCGAACGCACCCGGACGCGCACCTCGTCGTCGTCGGCGACGGCCCCTACCGCAAGACCCTCGAGCAGCGGCTCGCAGGCCTGCCGGCGACGTTCACCGGCTTCCTGGAGGGCGACGATCTGTCGACCGCGTTCGCGTCGGCGGACGTCAAGCTGTTCCCGAGCACGACGGACACCTGGGGCAACGCGCCGCTCGAAGCGCAGGCGTCGGGCCTGCCCGTCGTCGTCTCCGACAAGGGCGGGCCGCAGGAGCTGATGATGGACGGCGTCACCGGCTTCACCGTGCGAGGCCGGGACGTCGAAGGCCTCGCCGACGCGATGCGCCTGCTGATGGACCGCGACACGCGCGCCCGCATGGGCAAGGGGGCCCGCGCGTTCGTCGAGCGGCACCGCATCGACGAGCCCTTCTCGGCGATCCTCGACTCCGACGCCTACCGGCAGCGCGCGAAGAAGGCGAAGAAGCAGGTCGCGCTCGTGGCCGAGGACCGCGACCAGGTCGAGTCGGTCGATGGCTATCTCGTGGATCACCGCACCCACTCGGGGTGGGCGGCCGGCGCATGATCGAACCCGCGCTCCACGTCGGCGGCGC
>CALKYL010000385.1 GCA_938003515.1 uncultured bacterium | reverse complement strand
CCATGTTCTGCGGCTCCTCCTGGCACCAGACGAACCGCGCGCTCGCGTAGCGGGCGCGCATCGACGCCAGCGCCGTGCCCGGCCACGGGTAGAGCAGCTCGCAGCGCACCAGCGCGGTCTCGCGGTCGTCGCCGCGCGCCGCGACCAGGTCGTCGTACACCTTGCCCGACCCGACGACGACGCGCGTCACCGCCGCCGGATCGGCGATCACGGGGTCGTCGATCACGGCCTCGAAGCCGCGCCCGGTCAGCTCCTCGAGCGAGGAGCCGGCGTCCTTCTGCCGCAGCAGGCTCTTGGTCGTCATGACGACCAGCGGCCGCTTCTCGGGGTCCAGCGCCTGCGCGCGCAGCAGGTGGTAGTAGCTCGCGGCCGCGGACGGCATCGCGACGCGCAGGTTGTTCTCCGCGCACAGCTGCAGGAAGCGCTCGAGCCGCGCCGAGCTGTGCTCCGGACCCTGCCCGTCGTAGCCGTGCGGCAGGAGCAGCACGAGCGAGGACTTCTGCTGCCACTTCGCCTCGCCGGCGGCGAGGAACTGGTCGATCTGGATCTGCGCGCCGTTGACGAAGTCGCCGAACTGGGCCTCCCAGAGCGTCAGGCCCCGCGGGGTCGCGACGCTGTAGCCGTACTCGAAGCCCATCGCCGCCTCCTCGCTCAGCAGCGAGTCGATCACCTGGAACGGCGCCTGTCCGTCCTGCAGGTGGTTCAGCGGCACGTAGCGCTTCGCGGTCTTCGCGTCGTAGAGCGCCGCGTGCCGCTGCGAGAACGTGCCGCGCCCCGAGTCCTGACCCGCGAGCCGCACGGGCACGCCGTCGGCGACGAGGCTCGCGAACGCCAGCGTCTCGCCGGTCGCGAAGTCGATCGGCTGCTCGCCGGCGAGCATGCCGCGGCGCCGGCCGAGCACGCCCTCGACCTTCGGGTGCGGCGTGAACTCCTCCGGCCACGTCAGCAGCCGCTCGTTCCAGGCGGTCAGCCGGTCCGCTGCAACGGGCTCGAGGTCCGGCTGCCACTCGCGCTCGGTCGGCTCGGCGCCGAGATCGACCGGCGGAGGCTCCGACGCACGCACCTCGTCCAGCGACTGCTTCAGGCGCGCCTGCACCTTCTCGTCGTAGGCCGCGAGCTCGTCGGGCTGCAGCACGCCGGCGCGGATCAGGTACTCCTGGTAGATCGTGCGCACGGTCGGGTGGCGCTCGATCGCCTCGTAGAGCAGCGGCTGCGTGTAGCTCGGCTCGTCGCCTTCGTTGTGGCCGTGGCGGCGGTAGCAGATGATGTCCAGCACGACGTCGGCGTGGAACCGGGCCCGGTAGTCGAGCGCGAGCCGGATCATGCGCACCGCGGCGAGCGGGTCGTCGCCGTTGACGTGGAAGATCGGCACCTGGATCGCCTTCGCGACGTCGGTGCAGAACGGCGAGCTGCGCGAGTCCTTCGGCGAGGTCGTGTAGCCGATCTGGTTGTTGACGACGACGTGCACGGTGCCGCCGGTGCGGTAGCCGTGCAGCTGCGACATCTGCAGCGTCTCGAACACGACGCCCTGGCCGGCGAACGCGGCGTCGCCGTGCACGAGCACCGGCAAGACGCGGTCCCAGATCGCGTGCGACGGCGCCTCGGGCAGCTGCTCCTGCCGGGCGCGCGCCATGCCCTGCACGACCGGATCGACGGCCTCGAGGTGGCTGGGGTTGCAGGCGAGCTCGAGCGCGATCGTGTGGCCGGCGGCCGTCTCGTAGTCGGCGCTCGCGCCGAGGTGGTACTTGACGTCGCCGGAGCCCTGCGCCATCGACGGGTCGAGCCAGCCCTCGAACTCGCCGAAGATCTTGGTGAGCGGCTTCTGCATCACGTGCGCGAGCACGTTGAGCCGCCCGCGGTGCGCCATGCCGACGACCGCGCGCGCGACGCCCTGCTCCGCGGCGCGTTCGAGCAGCGCGTCGATCACCGGCACGAGGGTCTCGCCGCCCTCGAGCGAGAAGCGCTTGTGGCCGACGAAGCGCGTGTGCAGGAACTGCTCGAACGCCTCGGCCTCGACCAGCTTGTCGAGGATGCGCAGCTGCACGTCCTTCGACAGCGACTCCTCGTTGCGGTTCGACTCCATGCGCTCGCGCAGCCAGTGCCGTTGCTCCTGGTCCGCGATGTGCATGAACTCGACCCCGACGTGCCGGCAGTACGTCAGGTGCAGCGTCTCCTGGATCTCGCGCAGCGTCGCGAACGGCTTCCTGGTCACGCCGTCGCTGTAGAACGTGCGCTCCTTGTCCCAGATCGTCAGCCCGTAGGTCGACATGTCGAGCTCGGGCAGCGCCTTGGGCTCGAACGTCAGCGGGTCGAGCTTGGCGAGCACGTGGCCGCGCACGCGGTAGCTGCGGATGTAGGTCATCACGCCGGCCGCGCGCTGCAGGTTCTCGGCCTCGCGCAGGCTCGAGCCGAGCGGCGGCCGCCGGTCGACGGCGTCGTGCACCGGCCGGTAGAGCACCTTCAGCGAGCGGAAGATGCGCTCGTAGAACTCCTCCTCTCCGAGCAGCAGCTTGTGCATCCAGTCGAGGAACAGCCCCGACTCGGCGCCCTGGATGACGCGGTGGTCGTAGGTGCTCGTCAGCGTCATCACCCGCGACACGCCGAGCTCGGTGATCGTCTCCGGCGACGCCCCCTGGAACGCGCCCGGCACCGTGATCGCCCCCGTCGCGAGGATGAACGCCTGGCCGGCCATCAGCCGCGGCAGCGAGCTGACCGTGCCGATCGTGCCGGGGTTGGTCAGCGTGCAGGTCGTGTCGGCGAAGTCTTCGGGCGCGAGCTTGCCGCGCCGCGCCTTGTCGATCTGCTCGTTGAAGCGCGCGAAGAAGCCCGCGAAGTCGAGCGAGTCCGCGTCGCGCACGTTCGGGACGACGAGGCTGCGGCGGCCCTCCTTGCCGGCGAGGTCGACGGCGATGCCGACGTGCAGCGCGCGGCCCATCCGCCGGAAGGGCTTGCCGTCCTGCTCGACGTACTGGCCGGCCATCGCCGGCACGCGCTGCACCGCCTGCACCATCGCCCAGCCGATCAGGTGCGTGAAGCTCACCTTCGGCAGGTACTGGCCGAGCTGGTGGCGGTTGATCGTGTGGCGGTTCTCCTCGAGCACCTTGACGGGCACCTCGCGCGTCGACGTCGCCGTCGGCACCGACAGGCTCTCCGCCATGTTCTTGACGATGCGCCCCGCGACGCCCGTCAGCGCCGTCAGCTCGTCGTTCTTCGCGACCGCGCCGTTGGACGCCGCGGCCTTCGGCTTCGGCGGCTTCTGGACCGCGCGCTGCTCGGGCGGCAGCGCGGTCTCGAACCACTGGCGCCACTCGGCCGGCACCGAGTCCGGCGCCTCGAGATAGTCACCGTAGACCTTCTCCGCGTAAGCCGCGTTGAGGCCGAACACGTCTTCGAAGTCGGGGCGTTGCATGGGGCGGGACCCGCGTCGGGCAAACTAGCGCACCGCAGCGCGCGGCAGGAGCCTCGACCGCCGGATCCGGACACGGATCCACGCGCCGGACCCGCGGATCCGGTCGGCGGCCCGGGCCGCGACCGGAAGGCCTACTTGCGCGACAGCAGGAGGACCATGCGTCGGCCCTCCTGGCGCACGCCGGCTTCGACCTTGGCCACGTCGGCGAGGTGCTTGACCACCTCGTTGATCACCTGCTCGCCGACCTCCTTGTGCGCCATCTGGCGGCCGCGGAACAGGCAGCACACGAGCACCTTGTCGCCGTCGGCGAGGAACTCGCGCGCCTTCTTGACCTTGGTCTGGAGGTCGTGCTCGCCGGTCCCCGGACGCACGCGCAGCTCCTTGACCTGCACCTGGTGCTGCTTGCGCCGGCTCGCCTGCTCCTTCTTCTTCTCCTCGTACTTGAACTTGCCGAAGTCCATGATGCGGCACACCGGCGGCCGCTGGTTCGGCGCGATCTCGACGAGATCGAGTCCCTTGTGCACGGCGAGCGCGAGCGCGTCGGCGGTCTCCATGACGCCGAGCTGCTTGTGGTCCTCGTCGATGACGCGGACCTGCCGGATGCGGATCTGGTGGTTGATGCGCGGGCCGCGATCTTGCGGCGGACGACGTCTCGGGTCCGGCCTACCAGCCATGAGGCCTCTTCGACTGCGACAAGTACGAGCTCCTGTGGGTTGTTGCTACGGGACGTGGAGCCGGCCGCGCGGGGCGGACCGGACGGGCGGGACGGAAGGGTATGGCGGCTCTCCCTCGACCGCAACGCCGAACGGCGGCCCGCCGCAGGCCGGGACCCTACGACAGCCGCGCGCGCGACGCCACCCCCGCGGCCCGGGCATGTCGCAGCGGCACGTCCGCCGCGGCCGCGCGGCCGGGCCGGAGCGTCGCCTCAGCGCCGCGGCGGCGGCTGCTCGAGCAGGTAGAACAGCAGGTTGTCGGTGAACACCGGGTTCTGGGTGAGCCCGATGTGGTCGTCGGGCCGGGACGTCACGCTGTTCCACGCCACCGGGGGCGCGCGCCACTGCTGCCTCCTG
>CALKYL010000384.1 GCA_938003515.1 uncultured bacterium | reverse complement strand
CCTTCGCGTCGATCGGGTCCGGCGCGGCGATGGGGCTCGTCGCGGCGATGGCGCGGGCGCGCTATCCTGTTCCCCCCATGTTCGTGCCCGAGCGCCACCAGACGGTCCCGGTCCGGATCGGCAGCGTCACCGTCGGCGGCGGCCATCCGGTCGTCGTGCAGTCGATGACCAACATCGACACCGCCGACGCTGCGGCCACCGCCGACCAGGTCGCCGAGCTGTTCCGGGCGGGCAGCGAGCTGGTGCGGATCACGGTCAACACCCAGGAGGCCGCGGCCGCCGTGCCCGACATCCGGCAGCGGCTCCTCGACCAGGGCCTCGACGTGCCGCTGGTCGGCGACTTCCACTACAACGGCCACGTGCTGCTGAAGAAGTTCCCGGCGTGCGCCGACGCGCTGGCGAAGTACCGCATCAACCCGGGCAACGTCGGCCGGGGCGCGCGCCACGACGAGAACTTCGCCACCATGGTGCGCTGCGCGATCGACCACGACCGGCCGGTGCGCATCGGCGTCAACGCCGGCTCGCTCGACCAGGAGCTGCTCTCGGACCTGATGGAGGTCAACGCCAGCGCGTCGGTGCCGCAGGACGCGCAGGCGGTCTTCCTCGAGGCGATGGTGCAGAGCGCGCTGCGATCGGCGGAGGCCGCCGAGGAGCTCGGGCTGCCGAGGGACAAGATCGTGCTGTCGTGCAAGATCAGCCGCGTGCAGGAGCTCGTCCGGGTCTACCGCGCGCTCGCCGACCGCTGCGACTACGCGCTGCACCTCGGCCTGACCGAGGCCGGCATGGGCACCAAGGGCGTCGTCGCCTCGACCGCCGGCATCGCGATCCTGCTGCAGGAGGGCATCGGCGACACGATCCGCGTCTCGCTGACGCCCGAGCCCGGCGGCGCGCGCACCCAGGAGGTGCGCGTGGCGCAGCAGATCCTGCAGTCGATGGACATCCGGCCGTTCCTGCCGCAGGTCACCGCGTGCCCCGGCTGCGGCCGCACGACGTCGAGCTACTTCCAGGTCCTGAGCCAGGAGGTCGAACGCTTCCTGCACGCCCGCATGCCGGAGTGGAAGAAGTCGAAGCCCCAGGTCGCCAACCTGCAGGTCGCGGTCATGGGCTGCGTCGTCAACGGCCCCGGCGAGTCGAAGGCCGCGCACATCGGCATCTCGCTGCCCGGCACCGGCGAGGCGCCGCGCGCCCCGGTCTACGAGGACGGCGAGCAGGTGTGCACGCTCGAGGGCCCGTCGCTGGCGAAGGACTTCCTGCAGCGCATCGAGGCCTACGTCGCCCGGATGTAACGCGCGCGGCCGCGGGCGGCGCGCTCCCGGCCGGCGCCGGGACCCTGCGGGGACTCCGGGGCGATTCGCCCGCGCCGAGGCGCGCGAGGTTGTCGTTGGTGTGCCGCGGGGTACACCACTTCGCGATGCTGCGATCCCTCGCCTTCGTCGTCGGCTGCGGCCTGCTCGGTGCGCAGCAGCTCCCCGAACGCGCGCTCGCGACCGCGCCCGAGTTCCTGCGGCCGTCGATCGCGCCGCAGACGCGCGCGATCCGGCGCGACGTGCCGCTGACCGACTCGATCCGCCGCGCGCTCGCCGCGGGCACGCGCGACTTCACCGGCCGGCCGGGCCGGAACTACTGGCAGCTCGAGACCGACTTCGAGATCGAGGCGCGGCTCGACGCGCCGGCGATGACGATCTTCGGCAAGGAGCGCGTCGTCGTGCACGACCGGAGCCGCGACCGGCTGGACGGGCCGGGGCTGCGGCTCGACCACAACCTGTTCCGCCCGCGCGCCGAGCGCGGCGGGTCGACGCCGGCGGAGCTGACCGAGGGCATGGTCGTGACCCGCATCGCGGTCGACGGCACCGAGGCCGACCTCGCAGAGCGCCGGCGCGGCCGCCGCGAGGAGGCGAGCGGCCCGACCGTGAGCGGCCTCGACCGCACCGTCGCGACGATCCGGCTGGCCGCGCCGATCCCGGCCGGCGCCGACTGCGTGCTCGAGATCGACTGGCACACGAAGCTGCCCGGCGGCGACGGCGGCTCCGGCCACCGCATGACGCAGCGCTGGGGCGACACGCTGTTCCAGCCGACGCAGTGGTTCCCGCGGCTCGCCAAGTACGACGACCTCGAGGGCTGGGACACGAGCCCCTACCTCGGCCCGGCCGAGTTCTACAACAACTTCGGCCGCTTCGACGTGCGGCTCGACGTGCCGGGCGGCTGGCTGGTGTCGGCGACCGGCGTGCTGCAGAACGCCGACGAGGTGCTGAGCGAGACCGCGCGCGAACGCCTCGCGCGCGTCACCGCCTCCGACGACGAGCTCGAGATCGTCGGCGAGCACGAGCGCGGCCGCGGCAGGGCGACCGCCGACCGCGAGCGGCTGGTGTGGCGCTTCGTCGCCGATCAGGTCAACGACTTCGCGTGGGCGACGGCGCGCGACTACGTCTGGCGCGCGACCCGCGCGACGATCCCCGAGCGCGGCCCGATCCCGATCCACATGCTGTTCCTGCCCGAACGCGCGGGCCGGTTCCGGCGCGCCGGCGCGATCACGCGGCACGCGCTCGAGTTCTACAGCGAGCTGTGGGTGCCGTACCCGTTCCCGCAGCTGACGCTGCAGGACGGCCCGAGCGCCGGCATGGAGTATCCGATGGTGCTCAACTCCAACCAGGGCGCCGCCGACCACGAGGCCGGCCACCAGTGGTGGCCGATGCTGCTCGGCACCGACGAGACGACCTACGGCTGGATGGACGAGGGCTTCAACGTCTACATGAACACGCTGAGCGGCGCGCACGCGCGCGGCCGCGAGGCGAGCTTCGACGGCCGCGGCCAGAGCTACGGACAGATCAGCGGCGACGAGTCCGAGCCGCCGATGATGTGGCAGGCCAACTACGCCGGCGACCAGTACGGCTTCCAGACCTACATGAAGGCGCCGCTGATGCTGTCGATGCTCGGCGGCATCGTCGGCGACGACGCCGTCGTGGCGGCGATGCGCGGCTACGCCGAGGCGTGGTCGTTCAAGCACCCGTCGCCGTGGGACTTCGTCTTCTACGTGTCGAACGCGCTCGAGCGGGACCTCGGCTGGTTCTTCTACTACTGGCTGTGGACCACCGAGGCGGTGCACGGCTCGATCCAGGGCGTGCACGAGGACGGCGCCGACACGGTCGTCACCGTGCACCAGGCCGGCCAGATGCCGTCGCCGGTCGTGCTGCTGGTCGAGTTCGCCGCCGACGGGCCGCCGCCCGCGGCGATGCAGAACGCGGTGCTGCGGGACGACGGCACGGCGCTGGTGACCTGGCCGGTCGACGTCTGGTTCGACGGCCGCCGCACGTTCGACGCGCGGCTGACGTTCGGCGAGCGCGCGATCGCGCGGATCACGCTCGATCCGGGCGGCCGCTTTCCGGACGGCGACACGAGCGACAACGTCTGGCCGCGCTGACGCGCGGTCCGGGCCGGCGCTCCGCGGGTCGTCCCGGTGGCGGGTCGACGAACCCGGCGCCGCGGTCGCGGACGCCGATCGTCAGAGGTCCATGTCGGACAAGCCGGGGTGGTCGACGGGCCGTCGACCGAGCGGCCACCGGAGTTTCCGATCGCGCGCGGAGATGCGCAGGTCGTTGATGCTCGCGATGCGGCGGCGCATCAGACCGGACTCGTCGAACTCCCAGTTCTCGTTGCCGTAGGAGCGATACCAACGGTCCGCGTCGTCGCGCCACTCGTAGGCGAAGCGCACGGCGATGCGGTCGTCGTGGAAGCTCCACAGCTCCTTGACGAGGCGGTAGTCGAGCTCCCGGATCCACTTCCGCTCCAGGAAGTCGAGGATCTGCGGGCGGCCCTGGAGGAACTCCGAGCGATTGCGCCAGCGACTGTCGGGTGTGTAGGCGAGCGCGACGCGCTCCGGGTCGCGGGTGTTCCAGGCGTCCTCGGCGAGGCGCACCTTCAGGGTCGCCCGCGAGAGATCGAACGGCGGCAGCGGCGGTCGGGTGTCGGGTGTCATCGAGAAGTCCTGAGATGGTGCGGGGCACGGCGGGCGAGGGGCGGAGACGGCTCGGCCGCGAGCGGAGGACGGCCGGGCGCCGCGGGCTCCCGGCCGTGGGCCGATCGTCAGAGCTCGCCGACCGCCTTGTCGCGGATGTCCGGCCACCGCTTCGCGGCGTCCGCGAGGATCTGCTCCTTGTTCGCCTCGTACTTCGCGAGGATCTCCGCGTTCACGAACACGTAGAGCTTGCCGTCCACGATGTCGGCGAAGCGGGGATCGCCGTCGAACTTCCTGCCGAGCGCGACGGCGTAGGCGCAGAAGCCGCCGAACTGCGGCAGGAACGCCTCCGGGTCGGCGGCGAACCGGTCGGCCGAAAGCTCCGACGCGAAGTAATAGGCGACGCCGTCGTGCACGACGGTGTTGGTGGCATCGCCGCGGGCGACCGCGCCGACGGTGCCGAGGACGACCGGATCGAATCCGTGCAGGCCGAGTGGCGCGCCGGCCAGCGTCACGCCGCTGGACACGTTGTAGTGGTCGTAGACGGCCGCGGTCGGTGCGAGCACGGCGATGGTGGCTGCGAACAGAACGGCTTTGGTGCTCTCGAGCATGATCTTCTCCTGAATCGGGGGGGTTGGTGTTCGTGAGGGTCGGTGTGGAGCGGGCCCGTGGGTCAGACCCGCGTTCGGACGGATCGCTCGGCCTCGGGACCGGCGATGGTTCGCTTCATGGGCATGCTCCGGGTTGCGGTTGCTCTCGATCGCTCGCGGGGCGGCGTGCAGCTCACACGCCTCGCCCGGTCGCGCCGGGCACGAGCGGCGCTGCCGACGATCGCGGTCTACCTGGGACGCATCGCCGCGACGGCCTCGTCCGTCGTGACGACGGCGTTGGCGAGGAACCCGAAGTTGGTGACGGCGGCGCGGTATCCGTCGCCGAGCTCAGGGGTCTTCGCGGCGGCCGTGGCGTCCTTCACGACGGTCACGTCGAAGCCCTGCTCGAGCAGTTCGCGGAGATGCGACTCGGTGCACAGGTTGGCCGACATCCCGGCGAGGATGACGCGGTCGATGCCGCGCTTGCGGAGCTGCAGCACGAGGTCGTTGGACTCCGGCCCGTAGACCTTGTGCGGGCTGGTCACGACCGTCGCGCCGTCCTCGATGTACGGCTTGTAGCGTTCGAGCCAGTCGGCGCCGGAACCCTGGAAGCCTTCGAGCGACAGCGGATCCGGCCGATCGAACATCCCGATGTCGTGCATCATCGCTTCGAGGGTTCCCTCGAAGTGCCAGTGCTTGTCGTGGGGATAGTAGTAGTGCGGTGAGATGAACACCGGGAAGCCGTGGCGCTTCGCCGCCGCGAACAGCGCCTCGATGTTCTCGACGGTGTGGTTCTCCTCGACGCTCTGGCCGACGACGCCCCAGGTCACGCCGTCCGGGCTGAGGAAGTCGTTCTGGGGATCGGTGACGACGAGCGCCGTGCGGGCCGCGTCGAAGGCGAGGTCTGCTGGCACGCTGGCCGTGCGGGTGGCCGGCGCGGCCGCGTCGGCGACGGCGTCGGGACCCGGAACCGTGACGAAGGCGGCGGCGAGGCCGATGGGGATCAGAGCGAGTTTGCGCGAGGTCTTCATGTCGACGTCCTGTTGGGGATGGAGTTGCGGGACGCCGGCGGGAGAGCAGATCGTGTGCCGCGGCGCGCGATACGACACAAGACACCCCTTCGCAGTCTCTTGTGGCGATCTCCCGGGACGCGGCACGCACCGGAGAACTCGTGAAAGCACGAGATGTCATGCGAGCGCACACGAGATTTCCCTACCCTGCGGCATGTGAGACCCGAGGCCCTCCAGCGGGCGGCCCTGAACGTCGCGCAAGCGCTCTCGCCCGACCGCGTGCTGCACGCGATCGTCAGCGACCTCAGCCGCGAGCCGGGCGTCGCGCTGGCCCGCATCTGGTTGACGGGCCCCGGCGACGTCTGCCGGGACTGCGCGATGCGCGAGGAGTGCCCCGATCAGGCGAGCTGCCTGCACCTCGCGGCGAGCGCAGGCTGCTCCCGTGTCGATCCCGACCAGACGTGGACACGGACCGACGGTCGCTTCCGGCGCTTTCCGCTGGGGGTGCGGAAGGTCGGCATCGTGGGCGCCACGGGACGGCCGCTGCTGCTGCACGTCGCCCGCGGCGAACCGTGGCTGGCGGACCCGCGATGGGCCGAGCGCGAGGGCCTCGCCAGCTTCGCCGGACAGCCGCTGGTCTTCCGCGGCGAGACGTTGGGCGTGCTGGCGCTCTTCAGCCGCGAGGAGTTCGGTCGGGAGCAGTTCGGCTGGCTGCGCACCTTCGCCGACTTCGCCGCGACGGCGCTGGCGAACGCACGCGCGTTCGAGGAGGTGCACGACCTGCGCCGTCAGCTCGAGCTCGAGCGGGACTACCTCCGTGACGAGATCAAGGAGGTCAAGGCCTTCGGCCGCATCGTCGGTCGGAGCCCGGCGATCCTCGAGGTGCTGCCGCACGTCGCGGTCGTGGCGCCGACGGACGCCGCGGTGCTGATTGACTGCGGTGCGGGGACGGGCAAGGAGCTGATCGCCGCCGCGCTGCACGAAGGAAGCGCACGCGCCGGACGTCCTCTGGTCCGAGTGAACTGCGCCTCCGTGCCGCGGGAGCTCTTCGAGAGCGAGTTCTTCGGCCACCTCGCCGGGTCCTTCACCGGCGCCGTCCGGGATCGCGCCGGCCGCTTCCAGGTCGCGGACGGTGGCACGCTCTTCCTCGACGAGGTCGGCGAGATCCCCCTCGAACTGCAGGGCAAGCTCCTGCGCGCGCTACAGGAGGGGCAGTTCTCCCGCGTCGGTGAGGACGCCGAGCGATCGGTCGACGTCCGGGTGATCGCCGCGACGAATCGCGATCTGCTGGCCGAGGTCGGGGCCGGTCGCTTTCGGGAGGACCTGTACTACCGACTGACCGTGTTCCCGATCCGCGTGCCCCCGCTGCGGGAGCGCCGGGAGGACGTCCCGCTGCTCGCCCAGCACTTCGTGGACACGATGTGCAAGGTGCCTCAGGGCCGACGCCCCGAACTGCGCGGACACGAACTCGAGGCGCTGAAGGCGTACGACTGGCCCGGCAACGTCCGAGAGCTCCAGAACGTGATCGAACGCGCGCTGATCGCGGCTCGCGGCGGGAGGCTCGTCGTGCACCTTCCCGAACGCGCCAGCGCGGATCCGGCCGCGGAGCAGAGCGGAGCCGAAGCGCTGCTGACCGACGAGCAGATGCGGGAGGCCGAGCGTCGCAACGTGCTCGCCGTGCTCGACCGGTTCCGGTGGAAGATCGCCGGACCCGGTGGGGCGGCCGAGTTC
>CALKYL010000383.1 GCA_938003515.1 uncultured bacterium | reverse complement strand
GGTCGTGCCCGGCGCGGCGCCGGCAGCGCCCCCGGCCGCGGCGCCCGAGCCCGCGGGCACACCGTGGTCGGGCATCCTGTCGATGCGCTACCGCGTGCGCCACGGCGACGGCGCGACCGACCAGGACCTGGTCAGCCGGCTCGGCGTCGACATCGGCCGCGGCGGGTTCGATCCGGTCTCGTTCCACCTGCGCGGCCGCGGCTTCGTCAACGTCGACGGCCAGCGGGATAACGACCCGTTCCCCGGCCTGGACCACAGCTTCGGCGACGACGTGCACGCGCGCCTCTACGCGGCGCACCTCGACGTCACGTCGCTGGCGCCGCTCGCGCTGGTGCGCGTCGGCCGGCAGAACCTCGACGAGACGCCGGTCGCGTTCTCGTTCGACGGGCTGCGCGTCGACAGCCAGCGCTTCCTCGGCCCGACGTCGGCGTGGGTCTCCGCCTACGGCGGCGTGCCGGTGCACCACTTCGAAGCGTCGAGCCGGGGCGACTCGGTCTACGGCGCCGCGTTCGGCTTCGTGCCGTGGGCGCTCGCGCGCGTGCGCTTCGACTGGCTGCAGATCCGCGACGACTTCCTCGCGCTCGACCGGCGCGACGACCTCGCCAGCGTGCGCTGGTGGCAGGGGCTGGGGCCGGTGCGCCTGCACGGCCTGCACACGTGGCGCGACGGCGAGCCGCGCGACCTCGTCGTCACCGGACTCGGCGCGTTCGACGGCATCGCCGACGTACGGCTGTCGTACCGCGGTCTGTTGTCGACGCAGCGGCAGCAGACCACCGAGCTGGACCCGTTCTGGACCATCGGCTTCGACCAGCGCCCGTTCCGCCAGGTCGAGGCGTCGGTGACGCGCGACGTGTTCCGAGGCGTCGTCGTCGGCGTCGGCGCCGACGTGCGGCGCCTCGAGGACGGCGGGGCGGAGGGGGCGTTCAACCGCGAATTCGAGCGCTACTTCGCCGACGTGACCTGGACCGACGTCGGCTGGCAGGGGCTGTCGGCGACGATCGTCGGCAGCCTGTGGGAGTCGACCGGCGAAGCGCTGCGCACGCTGACCGGTGAGCTGCAGTACCGACCCGACCCGTCGCTGCGCGTGGTGCTCGGCGCCGGCTACGATCTGTTCCGGTTCGACGTGTTCGACGACCGCGAGCGCGTGCACGTGCGGTCCTACTACCTGCGCGCCGACCACCTGCTGGCGGACGGGCTGCGCGTCGACGGCGGCTACGAGCTGCAGCGCGACGACCTCGACGAGTTCCACCTGTTCCGGCTGGGCATGACATGGACGTTCTGACCCCAATCCGACGGCGCGCGCCCTGGGCGTGGCTCGCCGTGCTCGCGTGGCTGTCGGTCGCCGCGTGCCTGTCGCTGCCGTCGGCGGGCCGCGTCGAGCCGTCGTTCCCGCATCGCGTGCACGTCGTCGACAACCAGCTCGCGTGCGACTTCTGCCACCCCGGCGCGCGCGTCGCCGAGGATCCGGGCACGCCGCCGCCGGAGCTGTGCGCGCCGTGCCACGACCAGTTCGACGCCCAGAAGCCCCCGGAACGGCGGGTCGGCGCGTTCTTCGACGAGCGCAGCCGCTACCGCAAGCTGGCCGAGTCCGGCCGCACGCCCGACGTGCGCTTCTCGCACGCGCAGCACGTGCGCGGGGCCCGGCTCGA
>CALKYL010000382.1 GCA_938003515.1 uncultured bacterium | reverse complement strand
GTCCGAGGCGGCGGCCGACCGCCGTCCTCCCGTCTCAGCCGATCGGCTCGGCCGTCGTCGCGGCGCGCGCGAGCACGTCTTCGCGCGCCTCGAGCCCGGTCAGTTCGGCGATGCGACGCATGATCAACGCCGTCGCGTCGCGCAGCCGCGTGCGGCGATCGCCGCCGAGCGCGTCGACGTCCGCGGGACGGATCGGCTCCCCGTAGCGAATGACGACGCGACGCAGACGCGGCACGCGCGCGCCCGCGGGCAGGACCGCGCTGGCGCCGACGATGCCGACCGGCACGATCGGCAGCCCCTCGTTGAGCACCAGCGAGACGGCCCCCGGACTGCCGAGCATCGGCAGCCCGTCCCGGCTGAGACCGCCCTCGGGGAAGATGCCCACGACGCGGCCCTGGCCGAGCACGCGTCGCGCGGCCCGCAGCGCCTCGCGGTTGCCGCCGCGGGCGCTCAGCGGGATCGCGCGGTTCCAGCGGTAGAACCAGCCGAAGCTCGCCGACCGCCACACGGTCTGGGCCATCAGGTACGTGACACGGCGCCGCAGCGACGCGCCGAGCAGCAGCGGATCGAGGAACGACGCGTGGTTGGCGGCGATCACGAAGCCGCCCTCCGCGGGCGGCGCGCCTTCGACGCGGTAGCGGAAGCAGACCCGCAGGCCGAGACCTACCGCCGCGTGGAACCCCCAGAACAGCGCGTCGTCCCACCTGCCGGGCGGGGTCGCGAGGCGCTCGTAGTCGATCACGCGCCGATCACCCGGCGATCATCGCATCTGCCGGATGCGCTCCGCCCACTCCGAGTTCTTGAAGTCGGTGAGCAGCACGGAGCGGCAGCGACCCATGATGTAGCGGTACTCGGGGCCCTGCCACTTGCTGGCGGCGAGCACGGCGTGGTAGAGCGCTTCGGCCTGCAGGCTCGGCCAGCAGTCGTCGGTCTCGAGGCGCACGCGCAGGAAGTAGAGCAGGGCGTCCTTGTACTTCTGCTTGTCGTTCTCCGAGCCCGCGTCGAGACGCATCATGCCCAGGCCGAGGAAGGCGCCGGCGCGCGAGCTGTCGTCGACGCCGTCCTTGGTGGCGATGTCCTCGTAGATGCGCTGGGCGCCCTCGGTGTCGCCGCTCTTGCGCAGGCTGTGGGCGAGCTCGACGTTGGCACGGTTGGCGACCAGCGGGTTGTTGCCGCGCGCCCGCGAGACGATGCCGCGCAGCTTGTTCTGGAATTCGGCCGCGTTGGCCTCCTCGGACAGCGCCTGGAAGAAGGACGCCTCGATCGCGAAGCCGTTCGGCCAGGCGCCTCCGATCGCGTCGGACTCGTACTTCTTGGCGACCGCGAGGGCGTTCGACGCGCCCTTGCTGCCGAGCCCCATGTAGTACTCGAACTTCTGCCGGTAGACCTCGGGCAGCACACCCGCCTCCGGGATCGCCTTCTCGAGCTCGTTCAGCGTGTTGACGGCCTCGGGAGCGCGGTCGGAGTCGAAGAACCGCGCCGCTGCGCCGACGAAGCCGAGCTGGGCGAGCACGGTGTTGTTCGCCTCGAGCTGCTCGCGGGCGAGGGTCAGCATCAGGTCCGCGTCGCGCAGGCCGCGCGCGTACACGTTCCGGAAGTCGCCGAGCTCGACCTTGGCGACCTGGTCGCTCTGCACCGACTCGGTGGAGCCGCGCTTCTTGTAGCGCAGGCTCCGGATGTCGTAGTCCGTGACCTCGACCCCCTCGATGGCCGTGCCGTTGAGCAGGCGTACGCGGTCGGACTGGGCGGTGGCCGCGGCGGCGGCCACGGCGGCGAACATGCAGGCGATCAGGAGCTTCGGCGTCATCGGCTCGTGCGGGGTGCGAAAGGGAGGGGGGCGAACATTCTGCCGACCGGGCGGCCCGGTGACAACGGCGCGCGCCGGCGGAGGTTCGGAAGCGGCGCCTGTTTCCGGGCTTGCGGCGTCGCCTAGGCGTCGGCGACGGGCAGCTCGCGCACGCCCTCGCGGCGGGCTTTCTCGGCGCGTCGCTCCGTCCAGCTCGCGGCGAGGTCGTGGCCGAGCCGGCGCACGGCGATCAGCTCGGCGACCACGCTGACCGCGATCTCCTCGTGCGTGCGGCTGCCGAGGTAGGCGCCCATCGGCGTGCGCACGCTCGCCAGGAAGTCCTCGCCGACGCCGTGTTCGCGCAGGTGCTTGTAGAGCAGGGCCTGCTTGGTGCGGCTGCCGATCATGCCGAGGAACCGCAGCCGGTCGCCGGCGGCGAAGCGGCGCGCGAGGGCTTCGAGCACGACGCCGTCCTCCTTGTGCCCGCGCGTCACCACGACGCCGTAGGCGTTCTGCCGGATCGGCATGCGCGCGACCGCGTCGGGGTAGGGCGCGCCGAGGGTCGCGTGCGCGCCCGGGAAGCGGGCGGCGGTCGCGAACTCGGGCCGGTCGTCGACGACCGTCGTGCGGAAGCCGGCCAGCGTCGCCACTTCGCAGAGCGACTTGCTGACGTGTCCCGCGCCGAAGATCCAGAGCACCGGTGTCGTGATCGGTTCCACGAAGATCGTCACCTCCCCGCCGCACATCAGCCCGGAATCGGGCGAATCCTGCTCGGTCAGTCGGAACTGCAGCGACCGCGGCCGCTCGTCGGCGAGCACCTGCATCGCGGTGTCGTAGACCTCGGCCTCGAGGCATCCGCCGCCGACGGTGCCGAGGAACGTCCCGTCGGCGAGCACGAGCAGCCGCATCGTCGCGCGGCCCGGCGTCGAGCCGCGCGTGCCGACGATCGTCGCAAGCGCCGCGGGGATGCCCTCGGCGCGCACGCGCACGATCTCTTCGAAGATGTCCGGCTGGGCCACGGGGGTGCCAGACTAGGCCCCGGCACCCGGGCCCGAAAGCCCGTCACGCGAAGTGCGCGCGCACCTCGGCGAGGCTCATGCCGTCGAGGGCGCGGCGGCCGGCCGGGTTGGCCCGGGCCCGGACGACGAGGTAGCGGTCGCGGCGGGAGCAGCCCTGGCAGCGGCCGTAGCGCACCGTCGCGGTGACGACGCGGTCGCCGCACGCGTCGCAGACGCGCAGATACACGAAGCCCGACCGCCGCCGCCGCACGCCGTCGAGCGGGATGCGGTGCGTCACCTCGGGCTCGTGCCCGGCGAGCCGCATCAGCGAACGCCAGTGCCGGCCGTGCGCGGGCACGTGTTCGCCGAACAGCCGGAAGGCCGCGACGTGCGCGGTCTCGTGCACCAGCACGGCCTCGAGCTGCTCCGGCGCGCGGCGCAGCAGGTGCGGGTTGAGCTCGACGCGGCCGCGCCGCACGAACGCCCGGCCGACGGTCGTCGTCAGGCGCTCGTTCCACAGGACCTCGACGCCCGCGTCGACGACCCGCCACGCGCGAAGCAGGGCGCGCGCGCGCTGCTCGAGCTCCGACGACGGCGGCAGCGGATCCGGTTCGCGCACGAGCGGAGCGTAGCGCCCGTCAGCCCCGGGCGCCGGTCACTTCTGGTCGGCCAGCCTGCGGTCGCGGCGCATCAGCTCGCGCAATCCGAGCGGCAGGGTCATCAGCGCCAGACCGAGCAGCATCATCGGCACGACGGCCTCTGCGGGGACGTGCATGACGTCGAGCAGGCCCGCGATCCCGACGCCGCCGGAGATCAGGAACAGGAACCAGCCGAACCCGAACGACAGCTTCTGCCACAGATCCGGCCGCAGCAGCGGCGCCAGCCAGGTGGCGGAGTGTTCCTGCGTCAGCACGCGCAGGATCTCGCGACGCGTCGTCTCGTCGAGGTCCTGCCGGTTGAGCGCGGTCTCGAGCACCTTGAGCCGCTGGCTGCGCACCTTCTGGCGCGCCGTGGTGATGGTGATCACCACGCTGACCGTCAGACCGCCGATGATCGCCAGCGCCGCAATCTCTTCGTCTTGCATGGGATTCCTGTGCGGGCGCAGCCCGCTCCACCGGTCAGTTCTGGGCGCGGCGCGCCTCGAGCTCGCGCAGCGCGAAGGGGTAGGTGACGAGCCCGAAGCCGATGATCGACGTGATGACGCCGCCCGCCGTCGTGTCGCGGTCGCTGATCAGCTCGCCCAGCACCCAGACGCCGACGCCGCTGAACAGCGTCAGCCAGCCGAGCGCGAGGATCATCGCCATCAGCCGGTGGCCGTGCGGCTTCGGCGTGCGGGCGCCGGTCAGCTGGTAGGCCAGCGACTCGACGGTCGCGCGGTCGATCGACGGGTTCTTCAACGCCTCCTCGAGCAGACGCACGTTCTCGCTGCGCGCCTTGGAGCGCTGGTCCATCCAGCTCTTGATCAGGCCGAACACGAAGACCGTGACCAGGACGGGCAGGACGAACATCGCGAGCTGTTCCATCAGAATCCTCAGCACGGGACCGGGCCCCTACGACCGGCGGCAAGCTTATTCGGAATCCGGCCCGGGGTGGGCCAGCGGCGGCAGGCCGAGGCCCAGCAGCAGGGCGTCGGGGTCGCCGTCCCAGACGAGGTCGGCGGCGTCGATCCGACAGCGCGGATTGCGGCGCCAGACGAACGGCCAGCCGAGGGCCACCGCCGCCTCGTGGTCGGGCTCGCGATCCCCGACCATGACCGCACGCCGGGCCGAAGCGGCCTCCATCGCGAGGCGCAGCATGTCGGTCTTGGAGTCGACGCCCGGGCTGTCGAGGCAGAACTGCCAGTCGGTCAGCTCGCGCAGGCCCTGGCCGTCCTGCACCGCGGCCATGTAGGTGCTGCGGCAGTTGCTCGCGACCGCGACCTTGACGCCGATCGCGCGCAGGTGCACGAGCAGCGCGCGCACGCCGTCGAACAGGTAGTCGACGCCGCTCTGCAGCTCGTCGACCTCCATCGGCAGCACGACCGCGCGCAGGTCCCGCCAGCGGTGCTTGTGCGCCTCGGGGAGGAACGGCGCC
>CALKYL010000381.1 GCA_938003515.1 uncultured bacterium | reverse complement strand
CCGACTACACGCGCGGCGAAGGCTACAAGTACGCCGGCCCCTACTGGGCCCCCTACCGCGCGCTCTACAGCCGCAACGTCGACAACCTGTTCCTGTGCGGCCGCGACATCAGCGTCACGCACGAAGCGCTCGGCGCGGTGCGCGTCATGCAGACCTGCGGCATGATGGGCGAGATCGTCGGCATGGCGGCGGCCCTGTGCCGCCGGCACGACTGCTCGCCGCGCGCCGTCTACGAGCAGCACCTCGACGAGCTGCAGGCGTCGATGCGGCGCGGCGCCGGCCGGCGCTGACGGCGAGCGCGCCGGGCGCGTTCTTCACCACGCGTCCACGGACACCTGCGTGCGCGAGCGGACGGCGGCAGGTCGCGGCCGAGCGCCCTCGCTCAGGATCCGCCGCTGTTCTGCAGGCGCCGCCGCACCTGCTCCGCCCACCGCGAGTTCGGGTCGAAGGTCAGGTACGCGCGCCAGTGCCGGCGGGCGCGCTCGAGCTCGCCGACGACCGCGAGCGCTTCGGCGAGGTTGTAGTGCGCGTCGGCGTAGTGCGGCACGAGGTCGAGCGCCCGCTCCAGCGCCTCGACCGCGCCGTGACGGTCGCCGACCTCCCCGCGCACGATGCCGAGGTTGTTCCAGGCCTCGGCGTAGTCGGGCGCCTTCGCGATCGCCGCCGCGAACTGGTCGACGGCCTCGGCGCGGCGCCGCATCGCGTAGTAGCAGTTGCCGAGGTTGAAGTGCGTCTCGGCGCTGCCGCCGGGCAGCGCGTGCTCGTAGGCGCGCACGGCGTCCTCGAGGCGGCCGGCCGCCTCGGCTTCGACGCCGATCGCGAACCAGTCCTGCGCGCTGCGCAGCTGGGGCAGGGCCGCCGTGCCCCCGCCGGCCGAGGCCGCCGCCGAGAAGTCGAACAGGAGCTGCCCCGTCGGCTCGAGCAGCCGGCCGTCGGGCGCGCGCACGGTCAGCCGCTTCTGGCCGATGCTCGCCAAGAGCCCGGTCAGCGCCTCGTCGGGGTCGCCGACGACGGTCTGCGCGAGCCGCCACGCGCGCGCGATACGCGGCGCGGTCCAGCCGGCGCGCCACAGCTGCGCCAGGGTCCGCGCGGTGCCGAGCGCGCGGAAGCCGAAGCGCCGCACCGTGCCCTTCAGCGGCACCAGCAGCTCGCGCTCGCGCCAGCGGCGCACCACCGCGACCGGCAGCCCGCACAGCTCGGCGAGCTCGTCGAGCGTGAAGGTGCGCTCGGCGCCGGCGTCGGTCTTCACCCCTGCCCTCCGTCGACGAGGCCGACGAACACCGGCGCGCGCAGGTTGCCGTTCGCCGTGCGCTCGAGGTAGTCGACGCGGCAGTAGACGCCGGGTTCGACCCACCGGCCCGGCATGCCTGCGTCGACGATCGGCCGGGGAGCGGGCCGCGCGAACAGGCGCTCGCGCAGCGCCTCGCGGTCGCGCTCGCCGATGCCCGAGCCGACCTTGCCGACGCAGCGCAGCTCGCCGTCGAGATCGGTCGCGACGATCAGCGACTTGATGTCGTCGCCGCGGTCGCCGCCGGGCTCGTAGCCGAGCACGAGGCAGTGCACCGAGCGCACGGGCTTCAGCTTCTGCCACGCGTCGGTGCGCTCGCCCGGCAGGTACGGCGAGTCCGCGCGCTTGGCGACGACGCCCTCGAGCTCGCGTTCGCGGGCCGCCTCGAACAGCCGGAGGCCGCGACCCGGCACCGCCTCCGAGAGCATCAGGCGGGGCTCGGCGGTCGCCGCGACCAGCGCCGCCAGCCGCTCCCGGCGCTCGACGAGCGGCAGACTCAACAGCGCGCGGTCGTCCTCGTACAGCATGTCGAACACGACGTAGACGACCGGATGGCGGCGCGCGGCCGCGGCGACGCGGGCCGGCGAGGCGTTCTCCCGAGACAGCACGGCGCGGAAGTCCGGCCGACCGTCGTCGCGCAGCACCACCAGCTCGCCGTCGAGCACGGTGCCGGCCGGCAGCCGCGCGAGGAACGCCAGCTCCGGATAGCGCCCGGCGAGGTCCCGGCGACGCCGGCCGTGCATGCGCAGGCCGGCCGCGTCGACATAGGACACCGCGCGCACGCCGTCCCACTTGAGCTCGAACAGGTGCTCGTCCGAGTCGAACGGCTGGCCGATCCGCGCCAGCATCGGCTCGATGTGCTCCGGCAGCGTCACCGGTGCCCCTCCGTGCTCACTCGCCCTGGGCCTTCTTCGCGCGCTTCTTGCGGGTCGCGCTGGGTGCGAGCTTCTTGTCGGCCGGCGCGGCGGCGCCGGCGTGCTCGTCGTCGGCGTCTCCGCCGCCAGCGAGCTTCGCCTGCGCCTCCGCGACGCTCTTCTTCAGCGCGTCCATGAGGTTGAGGATCTTCGGCTCCTCGTGATCCGGCGCCTGCACGACCTCCTCGCCCTGCACCTTCATCTCGATCAGCTTCTTGAGCTTCTGGACGTACTGGTCCTCGTACGAGTCGATCGAGAAGTCCTCCAGCTTCGACGCGCCGATCAGCGTGTTGGTCAGCGCGACCTCCTCGGGCTTGAACGAGACCTCCTCGACCTCGCTCGCGAAGTCGTCGGCCGCGCGCACGCGCTGCGGGTAGTGCAGCCCGTACATGACCAGCATGCGCCCGAGCGGCTTGACCAGCACGAGCTGCTCGCGGCCCGACATCACGACCTGCGCGATCGCGCAGACGCCGTTCTGCTGCATGCCCTCGCGCAGCAGCGCGTAGGGCCGCGCGCCGGCGACGCCGTCGGGCAGCAGGTAGTGCGCCTTGCCGGCGTAGTAGCGGCTGTCGATCTCGCCCTCGGGCACGAAGCCGTCGATGTTGACGGCGCGGTCGGACCTGGTGCGCAGCTTGTCGATCTCCTCGGGGTCGACGACGACGTAGTGGTCCTTCTGGTGTTCGTAGCCGCTGACGATCGCCTCGCTCTTCAGCTCGCCGTGCTCGGGGCAGACCTTCTGGTAGCGCACTCGGGCGTTGCAGTCCTTGTGCAGCTGGTTGAGCCGGACCTCGCCGCTCGTGTCGTTGGCCGTGAACGCCTTGACCGGCACCGAGACGAGGCTGAGCTTCAAAAAGCCCTTCCAGGACGTGCGCGAGGGGATCGCCATTGGGTTCCTCACTGGCCGACGCGGCCGGGATCGGGCCGAAGGATACCAGCGGCCCGCCGCGACCGCGGTCAAAGCTCGAGGAATCGGCGGGCGAGCGCGGGGCCCGCGCACGAGTCCTCGTGTTTGAAGAACACGAACGCGTCGCTGACACCGAGGGCACGGATGCGGTCGCGCCAGGCGCGCAATCCGTCGTCGTCGTATGCCGCGCGCCGCAGCCGCAGGTAGACCCACGGAGCACCCGGGAGCAGCGCGGGCGGCTCGGCGTCGTCCTTGTCGCTCGCGACGACGGTCGCGCCGTGTTCGTGCAGCAGGTCGAAGACCTCGGGCACGTGCCAGCCGTCGTGCGCGAACTCGTATGCGGCGCGCACGCCGGCCGGCTGCGCGGCGACGAACGCGCGCAGCACGTCGTCGTCGCGTCGCACGTATTTCGGCACCTGGTAGAACACGCAGCCGAGCTTCTCGCCGAGCGGCGCGAGCTGGCCGAACAGATGGTCGAGCAGCTCCCCACAGTCGACGAGCTTCTGCGACCACGTCAGCCGCTTCGTCGCCTTGACCGCGAAGCGGAACGTCGCCGGCACCTGCTCGCTCCAGGCGCCGACGACCTTGGCGCTCGGCATGCGATAGAACGTGTTGTTCAGCTCGACGGCGGGCAGCCGGGCGGCGTAGAACGACAGCATGTCGGTCTTCTTCAGGTCGTCCGGATAGAAGTCCGGCCGCCATTCGTCGTAGGAGAAGCCGCTCGTGCCGACGTGGAACGCGGTGTCGCCGTCCATGCCGGCACTCTACGGCACGGCGCCGCGCGGCCGGCCCGCGGGATCAGAGCCCCTCGCCGACCGTCGTGCGCGCGCCGTCGCTGGCGACGAGCCCGAGCTGGTTGGCCGTCGGGTCGACCAGGAAGAACTGCGTCGTATAGGCGAAGCCCACGTTCGCGGCAGCGCTCGGCAGCGACACCGGCACGCTGGCGAAGCCCTCGGTGTCGGTCAGCACCGTGTAGGGCAGGCCGAGCGGCGCGTAGACGAAGCACCCCGGCGCGCCGAGCGCGACGAGGGACAGCGGCGGAGCGAGCTCCTCGAAGCCGACGTTCAGGATCCCGAGGCTGCTGGCCGGCCCGACGACCTCGTAGAAGAGAGTGCCGCCGATGCGAGGGTCGCCGAAGGCGTTCTGGTCCGCGCCGCCGCAGCCGGTGCCGAACGACTCGATCGCGCCGGCGGTCCAGCAGACGGGCTGTGCCCACGGTTCGCCGACGACCGTCGTCGTGCCGCCGACCGGCTGGCCCAACTGGTCGAACAGGCGCAGGTCGCTGTCGTCGATCACCAGCACGCGGTCCCACGTGGCCTGCACGTGCTGCACGCCGTAGCCGACCTGGATCGGCTGGCCGAGCGCGTTCGCGTCCCGGTCGTAGATCGTCACCGTGCTGAAGTCGTCGACGACCGTGAAGAACTGCGGGAACAGCAGCACGTCGTACTCCTCGACGTAGGTCACCGGGATCGGGCTGCCGACCGGGTCGCCGTCGAGGTCGAAGGCGCGCACCTGGTCCGTGTCGGTGACGAGGATCCGGTCGCCGTCGATGCGCACGCGCTGCGTGTCCCAGCCGCTCTTCGGGATCGACACCCCCTGCTGCGCGCCGGCGTCGTCGAAGACGCGCACGCGGTCCTGGTCGATCACGGCGATCGCGTCGTCGGACGCGACGACGGACTGCGCGTCGACGCCGGTCTTCGCGATCGGCGCGCCCTGCGGCACCATGTCCTTGTCGAAGACCTCGGTGCGGTTGTCGTCGGTGATCACGATGCGGTCCTTGGTGGTCGTGACGCGCTGGCGGTTCGTGCCGGTGTTCGTCACCGGCGCGCCGATGGCGCCGCCCTCGCGGTCGAACACCCGCACCCGGTCGTCGTCGATCACGATCACGCGGCCGCCGCAGACCACGACGTCCTGGCGCGCGGTGCCGGTCTTCGTGATCGGCGCGCCCTTCGCGCCGCCGTCCGCGTCGAAGATGCGCACCCGGTCGTCGTCCACGACCACGACCCGGTCGCCGTCGACGACCACGCGCTGGCGGTTCGTGCCCGTGCGGGCGATGGTGGCGCCCTTCTGCAGGCCGTCCTTGTCGAAGATCTTCGTGCCGTTGTCGTCGACGACGATCACGCGGTCCTTGGTCGTCTTGACGACCTGCCGGTAGGCGCCGCTCTTCGGGATCGACGCGCCGACCTGCTGGCCCGCGCGGTCGAAGATGCGCACCTCGCCGTCGTCGATCACCACGACGCGCTCGGCGCCGACGACGGCGGACTGCTGCTGGGGGCCCGTCCTCGGGATCGCGGCGCCGACCTGGTTGCCGTCGAGATCGAAGATGCGGGTCCGGTCGTAGTCGACGACGACGACCCGGTCCTCGCCGAACGCGACCTGCTGGTAGCCGCCGAGGTTCGCGATCACGGCGCCCTGCAGCACGCCGGCGCGATCGAGGATGCGCGTGCCCCCACCGTCGCGCACGATCAGGCGCGGCCCCACGGCCGACACCGTCACGTCGGGGAAGGCGCCCGTCGCGAGCTGGAAGACGGTGCCGCCCTGCTCGTCGAGCATGCGCACGCTCGCATCGTCGGCGACGACCCAGCCGGCGCAGGTCTCGGCCTGGGCCCGGAGCAGGGAGGCCGGGACGAGGGCGGCGAGCAGGGCGAGACGGAAGCAGTGCGAGAGCGCGTTCACGGAATGGACCTCGGTTCGGGGTTGGAGAAGGGCCCGGGGTCGGACCTCACCCGTCCGTGGCGCACCGCGCGCACGAGGACCGCCGACTTTTTCGCGGGCGATTCCTGGTCGAAGGCGCTGCAACGCGGAGGCTGCGCCAGTCGTAGTCCTGCGCGAGAAGGCTGCGCCGGAACACATTCCGACCTTCCCTGAACCGAACCCGGCCGCA
>CALKYL010000380.1 GCA_938003515.1 uncultured bacterium | reverse complement strand
CCGTCAGCCGGCTTCGTTGGTCAGCGCGACGAGGCAGGCGTGCGAACTGTCGCCGGGATCGAGCGCCCTCGCCTGCTCGAGCAGGCCGACGCGGAGTTCGCCCGAGGTGTCGTCGGTGAACCACCGCTGGAACGCGTCCTGCTTGAGTCGGTTGGCGCGCTCGAGCTGCGCCTCCCGTTCGATGCGTGCGAGCTGCGGCAGCTGCAGCAGCAGGTAGGTGCCGAGGCCGAGGAGCGCCGGGACGAGCACGAGCAACGCCGTGGCCAGCGCCGCCTTCCACGGCTCGTTGCGGGTCCAGCGGCGCAGCCGCTGCGCGCGCGTCAGCGGACGCGCGGCGACGGGGCGGTGCTCGAGGAACGCGTCTAGGTCGTCGGCGAAGGCGCCGGCGCTCGCGTAGCGGTGCTCGGGCTCCGGCGCGATCGCCTTGTGCACGACGTTCTCGAGGTCCGGGGTGACGGCGGTCTCGGAAGACAGCCGCGGCATGCGGCCGGACTCGACGCACTGCAGGATGCCCGGCAGGTCGAGGCCGTGCAGCGGCTGCCGTCGCGCGAGCGACTCGTACAGCGTCATGCCGAGCCCGTAGACGTCGGTCGGCGGCCCGATGCGCCGGTCGTCCCGGCGCAGCTGCTCGGGGGCGGACTAGACCGGAGTGCCCGCGAACGTCCGCGTGTGGGCCGGTTCGGGGGCCATCTCGCGCACGACGCCGAAGTCCGCGAGGAGCGGCGTGCCGTCGCGGCGCACGAGCACGTTCGAAGGCTTGATGTCGAGGTGCAGGAGTCCTGCGTCGTGCACGGCCTGGGTCGCACGGGCGACGTCGCGCACGAGCCGCACGAAGTGGCGCACCGGCGAGTCCTCGAAGCGCTCCGTGTCCACGTCGGAGGCGCCCAGGGCGTGCCGCAAGAGCCGCACGTCGTCTTCGCCGGGCTCCGGCGGCAGCGCGCGCAGCAGCGTCGCGAGCGTGCAGCCGTCGATCCACTCCATCGCGATCGCGAACGTGTCGCCGACGTCGAGGATGTCGTGGATGACGACGATGTTCGGGTGCGTGACCCGCGCCATCGCGCGCGCCTCCTGCATCAGGCGTCGCGTCGCGCGCTCCCCGCCGCCGAGCCACTTCGGCGCGACCTTCAGCGCCACGTGGCGGCCGAGCGTCTCCTGGCGCGCCAGATAGACGGTGCTCATGCCGCCCTGGCCGATCTCGCCGAGCAGCGCGTAGCCGGGCACCGACAGCCCGGGTGGCGGGGCGGCGCCGGCGCGGGCCAGCTCCTCCAGCAGCGCCGGCAGCTGGGCGCGTACGGCCGGGTCGTCGAGGTCGCGCGCCGACAGCACGACCGTCTTGCCCGCGGCGACGTCGCTGCCGAGCCGCGCCCGCACGTCTCCCGAAGAGTGGCTCTCCATGGGCGCGCGGAGCATAGCACCCGCGCGCCGCCGCGCTCCAACCCGGGGTCAGCCGCCGGCGCCGGCGTCGTGCAGCACGAGCAGGACGACCGCCGCGTAGAGCACGCCCGACAGCACGAGCGGCACGTCGCGGAACAACAGCCGCGCGGGGTCGCCGCCTTCGCTCTTGCGGTAGACCAGGAAGAGGTAGCGGAACACGCCGTAGGTGACGAACGGCACCGTGTAGATCAACCGCTCGGTGCCGTGACGTGCGACCGTCTCGGGGCTGACCGTGTAGAGGGCGTAGCTGAGGATGCTCAGCGCCGCCAGCGGGCCGATCATCATGCTGAGGAACGACTCGGTGTACTCCGACATCGTCTTGCGCGTCCGGCCGGTGGCTTCGGTCTGCCGGCCGAGCTCCTCGTAGCGCTTGCAGAACGCGAGGAAGAGCGCGAAGAAGAAGGTGCAGACCTGTAGCCACTTCGAGGCCGCGACGTCGATCGCGGCGGCGCCTGCCATGACGCGCAGCTGGAAGCCGAGCGCGATGCACATGCAGTCGACGATGACGAGGCGCTTGAGCCAGAACGAGTAGGCGACGTTCAACCCGAGGTACGCCGTCGGCCAGACGAGGAACGAGAGGCCCTCCGACGGGACCAGGACCGCGAGCCCGGCGGTCGCCGACAGCGTGACGACGAGCTCGAGCCAGGCCGCGGCGATCGGCAGCCGTCCCGACGCGATCGGACGCAGCCGCTTCTTCGGGTGCCGCGCGTCCTCTTCGCGGTCGAGGATGTCGTTGAGCAGGTAGATCGAACTCGCGGCGAAGCAGAACGACGCGAACGCCGTCAGCGCGGCGGTCCAGCCCGAGACCTCGAACGCCTGTTCGGTGAAGAACAGCGGCACAAGCACGAGCAGGTTCTTGACCCACTGGTGCGGGCGCAGGGCTTCGACGAACGGCGGCATCATCGGGTCGGGATCATTCGAGTCGTCGGCGACGGAGCAAGCGCCGCACCGGCGTTTCGTCCGCTCGGCCGTGCCGCTACCCTGCCGCCTCCGCGATGGCGAACACCAAGGGTCTCGACGGCATCTTCCGACCGCGCTCCGTGGCCGTGATCGGCGCCAGCCGACGAGAGGGTTCCATCGGCCGTCAGGTGGTGGCGAACTTGATCGCCGGCGGGTTCCAGGGACCCGTCTACCCCGTCAACCCGCGGGCCGAGGTCGTGCTGTCGATCCCGGCCTACCCGTCGGTCAAGGCGATCCGCGGACCCGTCGACCTCGCGGTCGTCGTCGTGCCGCCGGACGCGGCCCTGAAGGCCGCCGAAGAGTGCGGTCGCAAGGGCGTCAAGGGGCTGGTGGTCATCACGGCGGGCTTCCGCGAGATCGGCGGCGTCGGCGCCGAGCGCGAGGACCGGCTGCAGGCGATCGCCCGCCGCCACGGCATGCGCATCGTCGGGCCGAACTGCATGGGCGTCGTCAACACCGAGGCGGCCCACGCGCTCAACGCGAGCTTCTCGGCGACCCCGCCGCCGCCGGGCAGCGTGGCGATGGTCTCGCAGTCGGGCGCCCTCGGAGAGGCGATCCTGGCCGACGCGGCGCAGGCGGGCATCGGCGTCGCGATGTTCGCGTCGGTCGGCAACCGCGCTGACGTGACCGCCGCCGACCTGGTCGCCTACTGGGGCGACGACGACGCCGTCGAGGTCGTGCTGCTCTACCTCGAGACCGTCGGCGAGCCGCAGGAGTTCCTGCAGGTCGCCCGCGCGGTCGCGCGGAAGAAGCCGATCATCGCCGTCAAGTCCGGGCGCAGCGACGCCGGCGCGATGGCGGCGAGTTCGCACACCGGATCGATCGCCGGCGCCGACGTGGCCGCCGACACGCTGCTGCAGCAGTGCGGCGTGCTCCGGGTCGACAACTTCCGCGACATGTTCTCGCTCGCCGAGGCGCTGCTGCACCAGCCGACGCCGCCCGGCGATCGCATGGCCGTCGTCACCAACGCCGGCGGGCCGGGCATCCTCGCGACCGACGCGATCGACGGGCTCGGCATGCGGATGGCCGAGCTGTCCAAGGCGTCGGAGCGGCGCCTGCGGAAGGTCCTGCCGGTCGAGGCGAGCGTGCACAACCCGGTCGACCTGATCGCGTCCGCCGACGCCGAGCGCTACCGCCGCGCGCTGCGGGTCGTCGCGCGCGACGACCACGTCGACGGGCTCGTCGTGCTGTTCGTGTCGCCGATCATGATCGACGCGGCCGCCGTCGCCCAGGCGATCGTCGACGAGACCCGCGACCTCGCGAAGCCCGTGCTGGCCTGCGTCATGGGCCGGCAGCGCAGCGACGAGGCGCACCGCATCCTGCAGCGGGCCGGCATCCCGGTGTTCCGCTATCCCGAGGACGCGGCGACCACGCTGCGGCTCATGTGCCGGCGCTCGCGCTGGCTGGCGCGCCGACCAGCTCGGCTCCCCTCGCTGCGGGTGCAGCGGGCCCGGGCCGCGCGGCTGTTGCGCGGGCACGCAGGAGCGGGTTGGGTCCCGGGGGACGTCGCGGAGGCGGTGCTCGCCGCCTACGGCATCGCGTTCGCGCCGAGCCGTCGGGTGGAGGCGCCCGGCGACGCCGTCGCCGCCGCGCACGAGCTCGGCTATCCCGTCGTGCTCAAGGCCGAGGCCGAGGGCCTGCTGCACAAGAGCGAACATCGCGCCGTGCGCACCGGCCTGCGCGACGGCGACGAGGTGTTCGCCGCTGCGGCCGAGCTGCGCCGTCGGCTCGGTGATCGCTTCGGCGACGTCTCGCTGCAGGTGCAGGCGCACGCCGAAGGCCACCGCGAGGTCCTGCTCGGCATGACGCGCGACGCGCGCTACGGGCCGCTCTACGCCGCGGGCCTCGGCGGCGTGCAGGTCGAGCTGATGCGCGACGTCGCGGTGCGCGTCGGGCCGCTCGACGGCAAGGACCCCGAGGAGATGTTCGCGTCGCTCAAGGGGCGCCCGCTGCTCGACGCGTTCCGCGGCGCGCCGGCGGCCGACGTCGGCGCGGCCTACGACGCGCTGCTGCGGCTGCAGCGGCTCGCCGACGACTTCCCGCGGATCGCGGAGGTCGAGATCAACCCGTTCATCCTGGCCCGGAAGGGCCGCCGGAGCGCGGCCGTCGACGCGCGCCTGCGCGTGGAGCCGAGATGAGCGGCCCAGGCCCGAAGTTCTCGGTCGTCGTGCCGATCTACAACGAGGAGGAGAACGTGCAGCGGCTGCTCGCCGAGATCGAGGAGGTGCTGACGCCGCACGGGCCGTTCGAGGCGGTGCTCGTCGACGACGGCAGCCGCGACGCCAGCCTCGCGCGCATGCGGTCCTTCAAGGAGGAGCGCCGGGCGGGCTGGCTCCGCATCGTCGCGCTGGAACGGAACAGCGGGCAGAGCGCGGCCGTGATGGCCGGGGTCGAGGTCGCGCGGGCGGCGGTGGTCGCGACGCTCGACGGCGACATGCAGAACGATCCACGCGACCTCCCGCCGATGCTCGCGCGCGTCGCGGCCGGCGAATGCGACGCGGTCGTCGGCGTGCGCGCCCGTCGGCGCGATCCGTTCGTGCGCCGCGCGTCGTCCCGCATCGGCAACGCCGTGCGCAACTGGCTGACCGGGGACCGCGTGCGCGACGCCGCCTGCGGCATCAAGGTGATCCGCCGCGACTACTGGCTGCGCGTGCCGCGCTTCGTCGGCATGCACCGCTTCATGGCGACCCTGGTGCGCTACCTCGGCGGGGTGGTCGTCGAGCAGGACGTCAACCATCGCCCGCGGGCAGCCGGGACCGCCAAGTACGGGATCGGCAACCGCGCGCTGCGCGGGTTGCGGGACTGCTTCGCGGTGCGCTGGCTGCGATCGCGCGTCCTGCGGCACCGGATCGAGGAGGAGTACTGATGTTCGCGAGCTTCGTCGACGGCAACCTCGAATCGACGCCCTGGTACTGGTGGGTCATCGGCTTCGGCGGCCAGCTCGTCTTCGCGTCGCGCTTCTGGGTGCAGTGGATCGCGAGCGAACGGGCGCGGCAGAGCGTCGTGCCGATCTCGTTCTGGTGGCTCAGCATCGCCGGCGGGCTGCTCAGCCTGTGCTACGCGATCTACCGTCTGGACCCGGTGTTCATCCTCGGCCAGCTGACCGGCAGCGTGATCTACGCCCGCAACCTGATGCTGATCCGGCAGGCGAGGAGCGGCGCGGCGGGGTGAGCGCCGGGCGCGGGCCCGCCGGCCGCCGCCGGGCGCTGGCCGCCCGCGGGAAGCAGTCGCATCGCGAGGTCGCCGTCCGCTAGCCTGCTCGCCGTGCTGGTCCGGGCCCTCGTTCTGCTCCTCGCGACCGTCGTCGCCTGTCTGCCGGCAGCGCTGCGCGCGGACTGGGACGGCACGGAGGGCCGCCGCGTGCAGATCGCGCTCGAGATGCTGCGCAGCGGCGACTGGATGGTGCCGACGCTGGGCGGCGAGCCGACCTGGGCCAAGCCGCCGCTTCACTACTGGCTGCTCGCAGCGGTCGGGAGCGTGTTCGGCGACGGCTGGATCGCGATGCGAATCCCGTCGGTGCTCGGCGCGTTCGGCGCGGCCTTCGTCGGCGGCGAGCTGCTGCGGCGCTGGTTCGGGCCGCGCGCCGGCTGGCTGCTCGCGTTCGGCGTGCTGTGCTCGCCGCTCGTGCTGTTCGTCTGGCCGACCGCGGAGATCGACCCGCTGTTCGCGAGCCTGACGGGCGTGTCGCTGTGGCTGCTCGCGACCGGCGTCGCGCGCGAACGCGCTCGCCTCGTGCTCGCGAGCGGCGTGTGCGCCGGCCTCGCGTTCCTGCAGAAGGGGCCGCCCTTCTTCCTGTTCGCGTGCGGCGCCTACCTGGTCTGGGCGCGACACCGGCGCCTGCGCTTCGCGGCGTGGCACTTCGTGCCGATGCTGGTCGTCGTCGCCGCGTGGTTCGTGCCGCTGTGGGTGTGGCGCGTCGACCCGGGACAGATGCTCGCCGTCGCGAACGAGGAGTCCGTCGGGCGCATCGCGACCTTCCGCTGGCATCACGTGCGGGAGACGCCGGCGTTCTGGCTGCGCGCCGTGTTCGTGCAGCTGCCGTTCGTGCTCTGGTGTTTCTGGGAGTGGCGTGGCGCGCGCAACGCCCGCATGGGCGCCGACGACGTCACGCTCCGCATGTGCAGCGGGGCCGCGGTGCTGGCGGTGGCGCTCCTGACGTTCTTCCCGGCGCGGCCGACGCGCTACCTGTTGCCGAACGTGCTGCTGTTCACGTTCGCGGTCGCGCCTGCGGTAGCGCACTTCGCCGGCCACCGCGGCTCCGTGCCGCGCTTCGCGCGCGCGGTGCTGTGGGGCTTCGGCGTCGCCGGGGCGATCGGCCTGCTCGTGGTGCCCTTCGTGCCGCGCGCGGGCGCCACGGCCGTCGGGCTCGCCGCCGCCGCCGCCGTGCTGCCGCTGTTCGCGAGGACGCCGCGCCGCGTCGTGCTGGCGGCGCTCCTGCTGCCCGTCTGCGCCGCGTGGACCGTGGGCCTCGAGCGCAGCCTGCGCTGGCACGAAGGCAAGGACGCGCGCTCGGCCATCGGACGGCTGCTGCGGGCCGAGCTCGACGCGTTCGGAGCGACCGAAGACCTCGCCACATGGGGACACGTCGACTCCCCGACGCTGCTCGCGACGGGGCTCCTGCCGCCCGGGGACGAGCAGCGTCGGGCCCCGCCCACGGCCCGATGGCTCCTCCACGAGCACGTCGACTGGCAGGTGTTCCGCTCGGCGCGCTACGCCGCGCGCTTGCGCATGCGCACGCCCTACAAGCTGTTCCTCGTCCACGAACGGGTCGACGAGCCGCGGTGACGAGCGTGCTCCTGGTGCGGCTGTCGGCCATGGGCGACGTCGTGCAGTCGCTCGGCGCCGTGCGTGCGCTGCGGGCGGCGCGACCGGACTGGCGGCTGACGTTCGTCACGCAGACCGAGCACGCGCCGCTGCTGGACGAGCCGGGGTTGGTCGACCGCATCGTCGCGTTCGACCGCGGCGGCGGACTCGCCGCCGTGCGCGCGCTGCGTCGCGCGCTGCGCGGCGAACGGCAGGACTGCGTGATCGACCTGCAGGGGAACTGGAAGAGCGCGTTCGTCGCGCGGCTCGTGCGCGCGGGCGACCGGGTCGGCATGGACGCGCGGTGGCGGCAGGAGCCGTGGTCCCGCCTGCTGCTCGGACGCGTCGTCGCGTGCGACGCGACGCCGCACCCGGCGCGCGCGGCGTGGGAGCTGGTCAAGCAGGTCGCTCCGGACGTGCCGTTCGCGCTGCCCCGGCTGCTCGCGAGCCCGGACGAGCGCGCCCGCGAGCGCGACGCGGTGCGGGGCGCAGGGCTCGACCCCGATCGACCGTTCCGCGTCGTGGTCGCGACGGATCCTCGCGATCCGCGCGCCCTCGTGCCGGCGATGGTCGCCGAAGCGGTCGGCGGCGATCCGCCGGGGCTGGCGCTGCTCGGCCCCGACGTCGCGGCGGCGCCCGACGGCGTCGCCGCGACGCTTCGTCACGGACGGGGTGACGTGCGCCGGCTCGTCGGCCTCGGCGCGGTGCTCGCTTCGGCAGAGGGGGAGGTGCTCGGCCCCGACCGCGGGCCGACGCACGTCCTGATCGCGGCCGGCGCGCGCGGACGCGTCGTGTTCGGCAGCCAGGATCCGCGCCGGACCGCGCCGCCGTCCGCCGCAGCGGTCGTGCGCGCGGACCCGCCGCGCTGCCAGCCGTGCAGGTCGCGCCGGTGCCGGAACCCGCTCGGCGTCGAGTGCATGCCCTTCGACCTGGTCGCTGCGCGCGAGGTCGACGTGGGCCTGCCGCCCGAGGGTGCCGTCGGCCCCGGGCCCTGGCCCGACGCTTGAGGCTTGTCCGACCCGCTCCGCGGCGCTTCGCTGCCGGCATGCCGATGCCGCCGCCCGCGCCGCACGATCGCTCCGCGCTCGAGACGTTCCCGAACCCGCAGCCCGGGCGGGACTACGAGATCGACTTCGAATGCCCCGAGTTCACCTGCGTCTGCCCGAAGACGGGCCAGCCGGACTTCGCGACGATCCGTATCCGATACGTCCCCGACGCGCGCTGCGTCGAGCTCAAGAGCCTCAAGCTGTATCTGTGGTCGTTCCGCGACGTCGGCGCGTTCCACGAGAAGGTCACGAACGACATCTGTGACGATCTGGTCGCGGTGCTGCAGCCCCGCCGGCTGGTCGTGCGCGGCGAATTCCGGGTGCGCGGCGGCATTACGACGACCGTCACCTGCGCGCACGGCGGCTGAAGCGCCCTTCTCGCATCGCCGGCGGTGGGCTAGAACGCCCCCGTGAAGACGCGTTGGATCCGACGGCTGTTGTGGCTCGCGGGCTTCGCGTGCCTGTGGCTCAACGTGTTCGACGACCCGCCGCTGCGCACCGGTCCCTACGTGCAGGACGTGACGACCGAGGCCGCGACGATCGCGAAGGTGACGGACGTGGCGAGCGAGGCGCGCGTCGTGGTGACGGATCGCGACGGGCGCGTCGTCGCCGAACGCCGCAGCGACGGCAGCCGTCGTCGGCACGCCCTGCGGATCACGGGCCTGGAGCCGGAGCGGGTCTACGAATACGTGTTGACCACGACGCGGGACGGCGAGGAACGCGGCTCGCTGCGCACCGCGCCGGCCCGAGACGACGCTCCGGTGCGGTTCGCGTTCCTCGGCGATTCGGGCGGGCAGCCGTGGTGGACGTGGCTGCAGCGCACGCCCGCGCTGCACCTGCCGGCTCGCTGGGGCTGGCTGCCGCCGCGCGGGCCGGTGGTGGACGTCGCCGCCGGGGTCGCCGCCCATGCCCCGGACTTCGTGCTGCACCTCGGGGACGTCATCTATCCGTCGGGCCGCCACGCGCACTACGCGGCCGGCTTCTTCCGTCCGTTCGCCGAGGTGCTGCGGCACGCGCCGGTCTACCCCGTCGTCGGCAACCACGACGTGATGGACGCCGCCGGCCAGCAGGTGCTGGCGAACTTCCACGTGCCCTCCTGCGCGCAGACGGGCGACGGGCGCTGCTTCTCGTTCGCGCGCGGACCGGTGCGCGTCCTGGCCCTGGACTGCAACACCCACTACGCGGGCGACCGCTTCGAGCCGGGCCACCCCTCGTCCGACTTCCTGGCCGCGCAGCTGCGCACCTGCACCGAGCCGTGGATCGTCGTGGCGAGCCACTTCCCGATCCGGAGCGCGTCGCGCCAGCGCAACCGCGGGGACCTGATGGTGACGCTGCTCCCCGAGCTCGCGGCGCACCACGTCAGCCTCTACCTGAGCGGCCACGACCATTGCTACCAGCGCTTCGGGCCGGGGCCGGACATGCCGGTGCCCCTGGTCGTCAGCGGGGGCGGCGGCAAGAGCCTCTACGAAGTGCGCCCGGGGGAGGGCGCCGCGGTGCTCGCGAGCGCCTACCACTGGTGCAGCGCGGAGACCGTCGGCGACGCGCTGCGGGTGGTCGCGCACGGCCTCGACGGCCAGGCGCTGGACTCGTTCGAGCTCGCCCTGCCGTCCGGCGCCGAGCTCGACGCGCTCCGCGCGAGCAACCCCGGGAGGGCGGCGCGAATCGACGCGCTCCGGCAGCGCTGATGACGCGCCGCTGCGTCGCCCCGTCGTCCGGAAGCCTAGCGCCGACAGGCACTTGCCCTCGCGCAAAAATCCAGGGCCGCGCTCTTGCACGCCACCGTTCAGCGCGATACGGTGACCCGCCCGCCTGAGAGCAGCAAACTCGCTCCTCGCGGCCGATCTTTGGCATTCCGGGTGGCCTCGAGAGAAAGCGTGTGAGCTTTAAGAGGTT
>CALKYL010000379.1 GCA_938003515.1 uncultured bacterium | reverse complement strand
CCGAGCCCCCTGCCGCCGGTCGAAGACCGCCGCACCATGGCGCGACGCTACCTCCTGCTGTTCCGATGGCTGCGCCTCGGCGGCCGGGTGCCCGGCGTGCGCACGGCGCTCGCGCGCGCCGCGGAGGGCTGACGCACGCGCGGCGCGGCGAGCACGCCGACCTTCACGAGCGTCGCCTCGATCTCCGCGTGCACCGCCGGCGTCTGGCGGATCAGCAGCAGGCCGTTCTGGTCGAGCAGCCGCACCCGTTCGTCCAGCCACGACTCGGGCTGCACGGTCTCGCGCAGCAGCGTCACGACCGTGTCCGCGGTGAACCCGCTGACCGTCTCGCCGGACTCGTACGGCTCCGGGAACCGCACCCGCTCCTCTTCGGCGAGCCCGAGCCGGAGGTCCGGACCGGGGAAGCTCGTCAGCGGCGCGCACGCGGCGCGCAGGTCGTAGAGGCGCAGCTCCAGGAGCGGCCGCACCTCGTCCGCCGGCACGAGGAACACGACACCGGACCGGAACACGAAGCGCAGGCCGGTCTCGAGCTGCGCGATCGCCATGATCGACCACGCGCTCGCGCCGCGTGCGGCGAAGGTCAGCGGCGCGGTCGCGTCGGAGTCGCGATCGCGGCAGACGAAGCTCAGCCGTTCGCCGGTCGCCGCGGTCAACAGCCGGCACAGCTGCTTCGGGGTCGTGCCGTCGGCGTGCACGACGACCTCGGCACGACGCAGCAGGCGCGCCGCGGCCGCGTGCGCGCGCACGTCGGCGCGGCGCTCGACGACGAGCACGTCGTCCTGGGCCGGGGCCGCGGAAACGGCAGCGAACACGAGCAGGGAAGACGACAGGACGGACGTGCGCATCGAGGCCTCGCGGGCGGCGGGACGGCGGGGGCGAGGTCCGAGCATGCCGCGGCCGGTGCGGCCCGCCCAGGCCCCGCGACCGCGCTCGGGCGAATGTCGGCGCCGACGCCGCGGCCGGGGGGTGGCGCAACGGGCGCTGGGCGGACGACGGCGCGCCGACCGCGTCGATCCCGACACACAGCACACGAGCGATATCGTCGCGACGGCGCGAGGTCGGATGCCGTCGACCGACGCGGTCTCGACGCACGGCACGAGCTCAGGAGCACGACGCGCGGAGCGGGGCACGACGCGCGGAGCGGGCCGCTCGCAGCCTCGGGTTTCCTGCGCGCGTCGGCTTCGTGCCCCACCGCGCGCCGCGTCGCGTGCCGCGGCCGGGAGCGTCGGGTCCACCGGAGTTGGAAAGCCGTCGGGCGGCGCCTATCCTCCTCGCCCCCTGACCATGACCTACGACGTCCTCGTGATCGGTGCCGGCCCGGCCGGCTACGTCTGCGCCATCCGCTGCGCCCAGCTCGGGCTGAAGACCGCCGTCGTCGAGAAGGAGTACATCGGCGGCGTCTGCCTCAACGTCGGGTGCATCCCGTCGAAGGCGCTGATCGCCGCGTCGAAGCTCGTCGACAAGATCCGGCACGCCGACCTGATGGGCATCAAGGCCAAGTACGACGGGCTCGACGTCGACGCGCTGGTGTCGTGGAAGGCCGGCATCGTCGAGAAGCTCACGTCGGGCGTCGGCGGGCTCCTCAAGAACCACAAGATCGACTCGTTCGCCGGCACCGCCAAGGTCGTCGGCGAGGGCAAGGTCGAAGTGACGTCGAAGGACGGCAAGAAGACCGTCGAGGCGAAGAACCTGGTGATCGCGACGGGGAGCTCGCCGATCGAGATCCCCGGCTTCGCGTTCGACCAGAAGCACGTGTGGTCGTCGACCGACGCGCTGGCCCCGAAGTCCCTGCCCGAGCGCATAATCGTGATCGGCGGCGGCTACATCGGCCTCGAGCTCGGCCTCGTCTACCACAAGCTCGGCACCGAGGTGCGCGTGCTCGAGTTCATGGATCGCGTGCTGCCCGGCATGGAGGCCGACCTGTCGAAGGAGATGGGGCGCTCGCTCAAGAAGAAGAAGATCGACGTGCACCTCAAGACGAAGGCGACCGGCTTCGAGAAGAAGAAGGGCGGCCTCGTCGTGCAGGCCGAGGTCGACGGCAAGCCGCAGACGTTCGAGTGCGACGTCGTGCTGTCCTGCGTCGGCCGCCGGCCGCACGGCAAGGGCCTCGGCCTCGAGGACATCGGCGTGAAGGTCGACGACAAGGGCTTCGTGCCGGTCGACCACCGCCGCCAGACCAACGTGCCGGGCGTCTGGGCGATCGGCGACGTCGCGGGCCAGCCGATGCTCGCGCACAAGGGCTCGCACGAGGGCCTCGTCGCCGCGGCGGCGATCGCCGGCGACCAGGGCGCGGCCTACGACCCGGCGTGCATCCCGGCGGTGATCTTCACCGATCCGGAGATCGCGTCGGTCGGCCTGTCGGTCGACGAGGCGAAGGCGCAGGGCTTCGAACCGGTCGAGGGCCGGTTCCCGTTCGGCGCGTCGGGCCGCGCGATGTCGCTCAACGAGACCGAGGGCTGGGTCAAGGTCGTCGGCGACGCCAAGACCGACAAGGTGCTCGGCGTGCACATGATCGGCCCCGAGGTCACGGAGCTGGTCGCCGAGGCGGCGCTCGCGATCGAGATGGGCGCGACGGTCTCCGACCTCGCGCAGACGATCCACGAGCACCCGACGCTGCCCGAGGCGATGATGGAGGCCGCCGAGGCGGTGCATCAGATGGCGGTGCACATCTACCAGAAGCCGAAGCAGCAGCACTGACGTCGGGCTGCCGGGCCGCAGCGCCGCTCAGGCGAGCGGCCGCATCTGCTCGGTCGACAGCACGTCGTACAGCTCGGCCATCGGGATCACGCCGGCGTGCACGAGGCGCAGAGCGCTCGTGCGCAGGGTCTGCATGCCCGAGCTGTGCGCGTAGGCGCGGAGGTCGTCGAGCACGACCGAGCGACCGACCGCGCGCCGGATCTCGGCGTCGACCGGCAGCAGCTCGACGACGGCGACCCGGCCGCGCATGCCGGTGCCGCCGCAGCGATCGCAGCCCTTGCCGGTGAAGCACCGGAAGCCCTGCGGCGGGCCCTTCGCGAACAGCTCGGCCAGCAGCTCCGGGTCCGGCGTCGCCGGCTGGCGGCAGGCCGAGCAGATGCGGCGCGCGAGCCGCTGCGCGAGCACGGCGGTCAGCTCGCTCGCGATCGAGTTCGGCTGCATGCCGAGGTCGACGAGGCGCTGCACCGCGTCGACCGAGTCGTTGCAGTGCATCGTCGCGAGCACGAGGTGGCCGGTCTGCGCGGCGCGGATCGCCTCGAGCGCCGTCTCGGCGTCGCGCACCTCGCCGACCATGATGACGTCCGGGTCCTGGCGCACGAACGCGCGCACGGCGTCGGCGGAGCGGTAGCCGACCGCGGCGTTGCCCTGCGGCTGCTGCACGCCGGAGAGCGAGTACTCGATCGGGTCCTCGATCGTGATCACCTTGCGCGACGTGTCGCGGGCCAGCAGCTGCAGGCCGGCGTAGAGCGTCGTCGACTTGCCCGAACCGGTCGCGCCGACGACCAGCACGAGCCCCTGCGGGTCGTGCAGCAGGCGGCGGTACTGCTCGGCGACGACCTTGCCGAAGCCCAGCTCCTCGATCGTCGGCGGCCGCCGGTCGCGCGGCAGGATCCGGATCACCACGCTCTCGTGACACAGCGTCGGCTGCGTCTGCACGCGCAGGTCGAGCGTCTCGCTGCCGACCTTGCGCCGCACGCGGCCGCCCTGGGGCGCGCGACGCTCGGCGATGTCCAGGTTGGCGGCGATCTTGACGACGTTGAGCAGGGCGGTGTAGTCCTCGTCGGTGAGCTGGTAGCGGCCGACGTCGCGCAGGCTGCCGTCGACGCGGAAACGCAGCCGCGAGCCGTCCTGGTAGCTCTCGAGGTGCACGTCGCTGGCGCGTTCGCCCACGGCGTCGAGCAGGATCGCGTCGAACAGGCCGACCGCGCGCGAGTCCTGCACGGGCGGGGCCGCCTCCTCGGGCGGCGCGGCGTCCGGCGCGGAGGCGCGCGCGCGGCGGTCGGCGAAGCCGAGCTCGATCGCGGTCCAGACGCGGTGCACGTCGGTCGGCGTCGTCAGTTCGGCCACGACGTCGACGCCGTCGAACACGGCCCGGAGCTCCCACACCGGCAGGTCGACGTTCGGCGTCGCGACGTGGACCTTGCCGCCCTCCTCGCAGATCGGGAGGAACTGGTAGTGGTCCAGATACTTGCGCGGCAGCCGGCGGACGAGCTGCACGTCGAGCCGGTCGAGGATGCCCGCCGTCTGCGTGAAGGGCAGGTGGCGCTGCATCGCGAGCACGCGGTACAGGTCGTCCTCGCGCACCGCGCCGCGCGCGACCAGCTCCTCGCCGAGGCGGCGGCCCCGTTCGGCGGCGGCGTGCACGGCGTCGGCGACCTCCTGGTGCAGCACCACGCCGGCCTCGACCAGCATGTCGCCGAGCATGGGCATGTAGTGCACGAGGTCGAGGTCTTCCTCGAGCGGCGGCGCGCCGTCGACGCGCAGCAGGCGCCGCATGCGGCGCGGCGGCATCGCCTTGTCGACCGACCACACCGCGCGGCCGCGCGGCGACAGACGCTGCTGCAGCACCGGGCCGAGCTCGTCGTTCGCCGGCTGCAGCACGACGATGCGGTCGTAGCGGACGGCTTCGGCGCTCGCCTCCTCGACGTCGGCGGCGATGCGGATGTCGCCCGCCCCGGCGCGGCGCAGCTGCTCGGCGAGCCGCTTCGAGCGGCCGCCGTGCGAGCACACGACGGTGACCTCGCCGGCGAGGTGCGCGAGCACGGTCGGCAGGTAGCCGCTGAACGGCTCGACGATCAGGACGCGCGAGTCGGGCTGCACCTGCAGGTCCTCGACCATGCGCACCAGCGCCTCGTCGGCCATCTCGCGCAGCGACGCCTCGAGCGGCGCGTACGAGTCGCGCACCACCGCGTCGAACACCGCGGCGACCCGCCGATCGCGGGCCAGGCCCTGGGTCTTGGCTTCGCTGCGCGACGGATCCGCGGTCGACGGCATGGCCGATCTATCGGCAGCCGGGCGGGCGCCGGTCCCAGACGCGCCGGAAGCGCCGGTGCCACCGGAGCGAGGACGGCCCCCGCCGGCGTGAACCGGCGCCGGTTCAGCCGCGCAGCGCGCGGAGGGTGCTGCCGATCGCGACCAGCAGGAGCGCGAGCCCGAGCGGCACCAGCGCGATGCCGAGGCCCGGATCGCCGCCCCGCACGCCGAACGCGCCGAGCAGGAAGCCGCCCGGCAGCGCGACGCTGGCGCCCAGGAGGCACGGCGACGCGAGGCGGGGCAGCCGCGCCGTGTGCGCGAGGGTGAGGCCGAACGCGACGTGCACCAGCGACAGGAACGTGCCGTGCGCGTGCGCGAGCCGCCAGAGCAGGCGCTGCGTCTCGTTGCCGACGGCCAGGTACCAGTCGACCTTGAAGCCGTGCATCGCCTCGAGCGCGCCGCCGAGCGCGGCGAACACGAGCAGGCTGCCCCAGCCGAAGGCGAGGTGCCGGCGGCGCAGCGCCGCGGACTCGGTGGCGTCGGTCATTCGGCGAGGTAGACGGGCCGGTCGTCGCGGCGCGCGTAGAGGCGGTCGAACGCCGAGCGCAGGAGGCCGCGCTCGTCGACCAGCACCGCCGGGCGCGCCGGGCCGCCGAAGACGTCGCGCCAGCGCGCGGTCACGCGCTCGACGAAGGTCGCCGCGCTAGCCCGTTCGGCCAGGAAGTCGTAGCCGGCGAGGTCGTCGTCGTGGCCGCCGAGCGCGCGCAGCGAGCGCTGCGCCTGGAAGCGCACGACGTAGTACGGGTCGTCGAGCAGCCGGGCGAGGTAGGGCGCGAGCC
>CALKYL010000378.1 GCA_938003515.1 uncultured bacterium | reverse complement strand
ACCGGCAGCACGTCCTGCTCGGCACACCAGCTCATCAGCCGCCGCGCGCCCTCGTCGGCGAGCGCCGCATACTCCGCGGGCGTCGCCGCGGCGCGCAGCTCGGGCAGGTCGCGGTTGCGGTGCTCCTCGAGCCGGAGGTTCGTCCACGCGCGGTCGAGCTCGCGCTGCAGCAGGCGCACCTCGTCCTCCCAAGTCATCGGCACCAGGTGCACGTTCTGCAGGTACCAGGTGTAGTGCTCGGTGCCGATGCCGGAGGGCCCGGTCTTGTCGTCCGTGCGCTCGGTCAGCCACGCGACGAACGACTGCGTCGCGAGCTGCGCGTCGCGCAGCGCTGCCTGCAGCGCCTCGTCGGCGCCCGCTCCGACCTGCCCGCCGAGCACCCGCAGCGCGGTCACCTGCTGCCGCATCGTGCGCGTGCCCGCGACCCAGAGGTCGCGCGCGTCGCCGGTCAGGTTCTGCCGCGCCTGCTCGAGCAGCGGCGGGATCGCTGCCAGCTCGCGCGAAAGCCGCCCGGCTTCGGCCTCCGACAGCGGGAACTCGTAGGTCCAGACCTCCAACAGCGCGTGGTTGCACGGCCCCTCGTGCGCCGGGGTGTCGCTCTGGTAGGTCCACACCTGCTGGTAGAACGCCGGGTCGCGCACCCACGGCCGCAGCACGCGGCAGTCGAAGTCGAAGCCGTTGAGCTCGGCGCGCACCAGGTGCCAGTCGACCTGCTGCTCGACCGGCCACCCGCTCGGATCGATCGCGAGCAGGCGGTCGCGGTAGCCCCGCCACGCGTCGTGCGCCGCCGCCATGCGCGCGGCGGTGTAGTCGGGCGCGCCGTCGCGCAGCGGCGGCCGCTCGAACGCGCGCCAGTCGGCGAACAGCTGCAGCAGGTCGGAGTACTCCGCGCCGACGGCGCGCGCCGGCGGCGCGTTCGCGCAGCCGGCCGGCAGCAGCATCGTCAGCAGGAGACCCGCGATCGGGACGAACCGGCGAGCTTCGCGCATGCCGCCGTTCTAGCGCCGCGAGGCCCGGGCTCCGATCGTTATCGGCGGCCGCCGGCCTGCAGGTGCTGCTCGAAGTGCCGGAGCAGCTTGCGGAGCAGGAAGCGCGCCTGGTGCGGCGGGCTCGTCCAGCCGTGGCTGCCGGCCGGCGCGAACGCGAAGTCGAAGTCCTTGCCGGCGCGCATCAGCGCCTCGGCGAGCACCACGACGGTCTTGAAGGGCACGACCTGGTCCTGCATGCCGTGGATCAAGAGCAGCGGGTCCTCGAGGTTCGCGGCGTACTGCGCCGCGCCGCGCAGGACCGCCGAAGGGTGGCTGTCCGGACGGCGCACGATCGCGACGTCGTCGCTGCCGAAGAAGCGCGGGTCGACCGCCGCCGCGCACGCGACGCCGGCGTCGAACAGCCCCGGCTTCTTCAGCAGCGCGTAGACCGTCAGCGTGCCGCCGTAGCTGCTGCCCCAGACGCCGATGCGGTCCGCGTCGACGCAGGGCAGGCTCTCGACGTGTCGCACGGCGCTCTCGAGGTCGTCGAGGTCGCGGCCGGCGAAGTCCGCCAGGAACTGCTCGCGGAACGCGCGGCCGTAGCCCGTGCTGCCGCGCACGTCGACCTGCACGACGAGGTAGCCTTCGTCGACCAGCAGCTGCTGGAACAGCGCCCAGAAGCCAGCCCAGCGGTTGCGCACGGTGTTCGAGTAGACGGGCCCGAACAGCACCGGGTAGCGGCGGCCCGGTTCGAGCTCCGGCGGCTCGAGCACGCGCGCGTGCAGCGTCACGCCGTCGACGTGGCTCGGGAACGTCACGTAGCGGGCCCGCGCGCACGCGCGCGCGGCGAACGCCTCGGGCGTCGATCGCGTGACGCGTCGCTCCGGACCGTCGCCCGCGGCGTCGACCAGCCACAGCTCGGTCGGGGTCCGGTCGTCGCTGTGCAGCAGCGCCACGTGCCGGCCGTCGGGCGAGGGATAGGGCCGCGCCTCGCCGGGCCGGCGGGTCAGGCGGGTCGGCTCGGCGGCGACGAGCCCGGTGCGGAAGACGTGCTGCTCGTAGGGGCTCGGTTCGTTCGACGGGTAGAAGATGGCGCCGTCCGCCGTGACGAACGGGCCGCCGGTCACGTCGAAGGCGGGGTTCGTCAGCAGCCGCGGCTCGGGGCGCGGTTCGGCGAGGTCCAGCGCGTAGAGGCCGTAGCGGTCGGCGAGGTCGCCGAGCACGACCACGTGCCGGCCGTCGGGATGCCACGCGGAGCCGACCGTCGTGTAGACGCGCGTCTCGCGGTGGTCGTGGAAGACCTCGCGCCGCGCACCCGTGGCCGGGTCGACGACGTCGAGCCAGCGGTCGACGGCGGTGTCCGATTCGCGGTCGACGAGCAGCCGACCGTCCCGCGACCACGCGAAGTCGACGACGCGGTTCGCGGTCGGATCCGGCAGGTCGACGAAGCGCAGCTCGCCGCCGCCGACGCCGCCGTCGACGTCGCCGTCGACGTCGAGCAGCGCGACGCGCCGCGCTTCGTTCGGGTCGCCCGGATAGCCGCGCCGCACGAGGTTCGCGTCGGTCTCGTCGCCGAGGTAGTACGGGAACGGCACGGCGCGCACGTGGCGCCGGTCGACGTGGTGCACGGCGAGGGTGCGGCCGTCCGGCGCCCACGCGTAGCTCGGGCCGCCCCAGACGTAGGGGCCGATCTCGACCTCGGGACGGCGGTAGCGCCCGATCGGCACCGAGGAGATCGACGGCACGCCGACTCCGGTGCGCCGCGTGGTCTCGCCCGTCGACAGCTCCAGCAGCCACAGGTCCCCGTCGTCGAGCCACGAGACGAACCGCGCGTCTGGGGACACGGCGAGGTCGGACGGTGCGCCGTCGAGTTCGGTGAGCCGCTGCGTTCTGCCGTCGAGGTCCGTGCGCCACAGCGCGCGCGCCCGCTGGTAGACGAGGCCGCTCGCGTCCGGCAGCCACGCGAACGCGCCGACGCCCGCCGGACCCTCGGACTCGCTGGTCAGCCGCCGCAGGCCTTCGCCATCGGCCTCGACGAGCCACAGCTCGCGGCGCGCGCCGTCGGGGTCCTGCCAGCGGAACGCGAGCCGCCGGCTGTCCGGGGACCAGGCGGGCGAAGACGGCGAGGCCCCGGTGGGCGACGGGCCCGACAAGAGGCGTTCGAGGGTGAGTCCGGTGTCGTCGTCGGCGGCGGCGGTCGGCACCGCCGGCGCGCTGCCCGCGCCGGCGCAGCCCCACGCGAGCACGCATCCGAGCCATGCAGCAGCGTTGCGCATCGCGCCGGTGCTATCCGACCGGGCGAAGGCGCGTCAAGACGACGTGCAGGGCCACGCGACGCGCGCCGGCGTCGGCCGGCTGCGCCTCACCGCGCTTCGGTCGTGACCGCCGCGATCGCGCGCTGCCAGGCTTCGGTCGAAGCGCGCAGCGCGACGCGGCCGGCGGTCGAGAGCACCTGCGGCGGCGTGACGCCGGCGAGGGTCTCGGCGCCTTCGGGTCCTTCGACCAGGAGCTCGATCTGCAGCAAACCGTCGCTGCAGCGCACGGTCGCCGCGCCGTCGACCAGCGGGGCGGCCGGGCCCTCGCCGCCGAGCAGCGTGTCGAGCGGCGCCTCGGACCAGAGACTCTGCCACGACTGCGCGGACCGCACGGCTGCGCGGGCCCGCACCGAGACCTGCACGCCGTCCGGCAGCGACGGCACGTCGGCGACCGCGACGCGCAGCTCCCCCCACGCGCCGAGCCGCACGGAAGCGCGGGCCGCGTCGCCGAAGAGCGGCGTCGGCCGGTAGCCGGCCGCCGTGACCAGGAGGTCGTAGGGGCCCGCCGGGAGGAGCGCGTGGGCGACCGCGCCCGACGGCGTCTCCGACGCCGGCAGCCCGAGCCAGCCGGTGTCGGCCGGCTGCCCCGCCGGGAAGACGACGCAGGGCGTGTCCGTCAGCGGCGCGCCGTTCGGATCGAAGACGCGCACTTCGACGACCCGCCACGCGGCCCGCAGGTCGAGGTCCACGAGCCGCGGGTCGCCGGTGGCCGGCGGCGGCAGCTCGACGTCGGGGATGCGCACGGTCGGCGCGCGCGCGACCCACGGGCGCACCTCGAGCGCGTAGCGGCCGGGCCGCACACCGCTCCAGTCGACGCCGTAGCGCCGGCCCTGCACGAGCTGCACGTAGGCCGGGAACCGTTCGCCCTCGCCGGCCTCCGACGCCGCGACGAGCTCGACCACCACTTGCTCGGTCGGCGTGTACTCGGGCAGCAGCAGGCTCGCTGCGACGGCGGCGGCCGGCTCGAGCTCGACGCGCAGGTCGCGCGCGCCGAGCGCGACCTCGATCGGCTCGCGCGGCAGCGCGTGCTCGCTGTAGACGCCGAGGCGGTAGCGTCCGGGTCCGACCCGGCCGCGCAGCACGAACGAGCCGTCCTCGGCGACGCGCCCCACGATCTCCGGTACGTAGTTCCACGGCTCGTCGGGCTCGTGGGCGCCCGTCGATTGCGCGCGCTCTGCCGTCGGGTCGAAGCGCTCGAGCCAGACCGCGCTCGGTTTCGTGAACGGCGCGTCGTCCGCGACCAGCTGCCCCGTGAGGAGCGCTTCGCCGACGGCAGGGGTCAGGTCGCCGAGGTCGTTGACGCCCGCGACCAGCGTGCGACCCGGCAGCACGACACGGTAATCCTCGTCGGCGCCGTCGGCGTCGTCGAACTGCACGTCCAGACGGTCCGCGACGGCGGGCGGCTCCAGGTGCTCGACGACGGCGACGAAGCGACCGTCCGCGTCGCTGCGCGCGGCCGTCCAGCGCAGGAGGTCGGAGCACGCGACTTCGACGGTGACCGCGCGGTCCGCGGCCGGCGCGCCGTTCGCGTCCAGCAACCGGCCGCGCAAGAGGATCGCGCCGGGCGCCGGCCGGAACAGCACCTCGACCTCCTGGCCGCGCGCGACCGGTCCGTCGACGCGCACGCCCTCGCCGTGGCCGTCCGCGTCGGCGACCAGGTAGGCGCAGCCGACCGGGACGTAGAGGAACCGCGCCCAGCCGTCGGCGGCGACGGCGGCCATGCGGTCGAGGCCGAAGTCGCCCTCGGCGTCGCGCAGCACGAAGCGGCGAAGGCCGACGAGTCCTTCGAAGCCACGCGCCGCGACGCGCAGCGAGCCGCACGTCGGCAGCTGCAGCACGATCGGCGCGGGCTCGGCCTCGGTCAGCGAAACGGTCGCGCCGGGATCGGTCAGGCCCGGCAGCAGCGCGCGCACGACGACGCGGTGGGCGCCGTCGTGCAGCCACGGCTGGCTCGTGACCGCCGTTTGCAGTTCCTGCAGGTGCGGGATCTCCGCCCGACCGTCGTCGTCCGTCACAGCCATCGCGGACCATCCGATCGGTCCGGTGACGTGGCCGTCGGGGTCGATCACCGCCACGGTGACCGGCACGCCGCTGCACGCGGCGCCGAGGTCGTCGACGACGCGAACGCTCAGGTGCCGGTCGGGACGCAGGGTCATGCGCAGGCCTTCGGGCGGCCGGGCGAATCGCGGACGGAGGTCCATGCGCCCGTAGAGACCTTCGTGCAGCGCGACGACCACGCCGGCGGCGGAGAGCGTGACGCGCGCGCGGCCGAGCGCGTCGCTCTGCGTGTGCCAGCCCGCGTGAGGGAACATGTCCTCGGGCCGATGCCAGAGCACGGCGAAGGCCTGCATGGGATCGTCCACCCTGCGCCGCATCAGCCGGCCGAACGCGTTCTCGTCGTGCCAGAAGACGTCCGCGCCGGCGACGGGTTCACCGTCCGGGTCGACGACGATCAGGTCGAGCCACTCGGCGTGGCGCGGCAACGGCTGCAGGCCGGCGGGCGACG